>NZ_JBXWKZ010000021.1:0-39776 GCF_058191515.1 Staphylococcus sp. CoH_129_LAB_1
AGCTGAAAATAATCAAAAAAATTATAAAAAAGACAATTTCTATATTATTTCAATAGAAATTGTCTTTTTTCACTTATCCAGATACTTTATGTCCCGAACTCTTTATTAGTCATTCTACTACTTTTGTGTCAAGCACTGTTATTTTTTCTTTCTAAACATCTTCTTCTGATTCGAATTCTACGATATCATAACGATATTTGTCTAACAGTGTTCTATATTTATAGAAGAAAATGATGCCGAAACTTAGTGATGCCATAAACAATAATATTGCTTTCATTTATTGTCCTCTTAATTCTATAAATTTTACATCATCATTATTATATAATAAATTTTAACTATTATATATCTAAAATTTAATTACCATTCGCCCTGTAATTGTTCCTTCTTCCATTTCTTCAAAAATATCATTTATTTCTTCTAATTCACGCGTTTGAACTTTAGGTACCACTTTACCTTCAGCAGCAAATTGAAATGCTTCTTTTAAGTCTTGCCTTGTTCCTACTAAAGAACCTACTACTTCGATACCATCAAGAACTATTCGAGGAATTTCTAAATCCATTTTTTCAACAGGTAAACCAACAGCTACAACACGTGCACCAGCTTTGACAACATCTACTGCTTGATTAAATGGCTTTTTAGCTACAGATGTAATTACCGTTGCATCAAGCCCTTTATCATCAGTTAATTTATTGACTTCTTCAACAGCATCCTGATTATTTGTATTAACAACTGCATCTGCACCTAGTTTTTTCGCAAAGTCTAATTTGTCATCACTTATATCGAAAGCAACCACTTTAGCGTTAAATACATTTTTCGCATATTGTAATGCTAAGTTCCCTAAACCACCAATACCAAATATTCCAATCCATTGGCCTGGTTGAATTTGACTTACTTTAACTGCTTTATATGTGGTTACACCTGCACATGTAATTGAAGATGCTGCTGCTGGATCTAAATTTTCAGGTACTTTAACTGCATAGTCTGCTGTAACAATGACTTGTTCCGCCATCGCACCATCAACTGTATAACCTGCATTTTTCACATTACGACATAGAGTTTCACGACCTGTTGTACAATATTCACAATGACCACAGCTTTCAAATAGCCAAGCAATTGAGACACGATCGCCTACTTTTAAAGACGTTACATCATCTGCGACTTTGATCACACGGCCTATGCCCTCATGTCCTAAAGTTCGACCTGTCACATCGCCGAAATCTGCGTTTTTAACGTGTAAATCTGTGTGACATACACCACAATACTCTGTTTGAACTAAAGCTTCACCAGATTCTAAGTTACGTAATTCTTTGTTTTCAACACTTACTTTATGATCATGTGTTACTACTGCTGCTTTCATGGGAAATCACTCCTTTTTCAATTCTATTACGACCTAATTTTATTATATGTAATCGTTTTCAAAAATGGAAATTTTTCAAATTTTAATGTTATTTATTTTATTACTTACATTTTCATGATTTTTCACTCATTAAAAATTAATCATTAAATATGATATACTTTTAAGTGCAAGAAGCATATAAATTTATATTTATCACCAAGACTTATTGGAGGGGAAAACTGTGAAAACACATGTTTTATATGGGAAATCTGAAGTTGAAGTCGAAGTGCCAGATGACAGTACAGTCATAGAACCGCAGAATATTGACGCACTCGAAGATTATACTTCAGCAATTCAAAATGTCTTAAAAAATCCTACAGGTTCAAAACCATTAAAGGAATTAGTAAATAAAGATGATATTGTATCAATTGTTATTAGTGATATTACACGTCCAACGCCTAACCATATACTTGTTCCCCTACTCATTGAAGAATTAAATCATGTTCCTCGCGAAAATTTTGTTATTATTAATGGTACAGGAACACACCGTGATCAAACTCGTGATGAATTAATTCAAATGTTAGGGGAAGACATTGTTGATTCTGTTAAAATCGTTCAAAATCATTGCAACGAAAAAGAAAGTTTGGCTAAAGTAGGTCACAGTAAATATGGTTGTGATGCTTACTTAAATAAAGATTATGTAGAGTCAGATTTTAAGATTGTTACTGGTTTTATTGAACCTCATTTCTTTGCAGGTTTTTCTGGAGGCCCTAAAGGAATTATGCCAGGCATTGCTGGTCTTGAAACTATTCAAACATTTCATAATGCAAAAATGATTGGTGATCCAAGATCTACTTGGGGAAATCTAGAAGATAATCCTGTACAAGACATGGCTCGTGAAGTAAATAAAATGTGTAAACCAAACTTTATGCTCAATGTGGCTCTAAATAAAGATAAACAAATCACCGCTGCATTTGGTGGGGATGTATTTGAAGCTCATAAAGAAGGCTGTGCATATGTTAAAGAACATGCCATGTTTAAATGTGATGATCGCTTTGATGTTGTCATTGCTTCGAACTCTGGTTACCCACTCGACCAAAATTTATATCAAACCGTTAAAGGCATGAGTGCAGCAAGTAAAGTTGTTAAAAAAGACGGAAACATTATTATGGTTTCAGAATGTGCAGATGGTTTTCCAGACCATGGTAAATTTGCTGAAATTTTCAAAATGGCTGATACTCCACAAGGTATCTTAGATTTAATTCATGATCCAAACTTTTCAGAGGTTGACCAATGGCAAGTACAAAAACAAGCGAGCATTCAGACTTTCGCAAATGTATATGTTTACTCAGAACTTACCGATCAACAATTAAAAGATTCGATGTTAAACCCTACTTCAAATATTGAAAAAACAATTGCTGATTTAAAAGAACAGTATGGTCGTAAATTGAGTATTGGTGTAATGCCACAAGGACCATTAACAATTCCTTATGTAGAAGATGAAGACTAATTGAAAGGATTGATAAATATGACTGAATTATTAACTAAAGAAAACAAATTAGATACATTATTAAAAGAAATGAAAAGTGTTGTTATTGCATTTTCAGGTGGTGTAGATAGTAGTTTAGTATTAAAAAAAGCTATCAACGTATTAGGTAAAGAAAACGTTAAACCTGTTGTTGTGAAATCAGAGCTTTTCAGAAATGAAGAATTTAATAAAGCTATTGAACTTGGACATGAACTAGGCATTGACGTTATGGAAACTGAAATGGCTGAATTACAAGATGAAAATATTGTTAAAAATACACCTGAAAGTTGGTACTACAGTAAACGATTGATGTATAGCAAATTAACAGACATTAAAGATACTCTTGATTTTAATTATGTATTAGATGGTATGATTATGGATGATTTAGAAGATTTCCGTCCTGGTTTAAAGGCAAGAGATGAATTTAACGTTCGTAGTGTGCTTCAAGAAGCTAAATTATATAAAACTGAAGTTCGTGAACTTAGTAAAAAATATGATTTACCTGTTTGGAATAAACCAGCGTTATGCAGCTTAGCTTCTCGAATTCCTTATGGTGAATCATTAAATTTCACTAAAGTAAATAAAGTAAATGAAGCTGAAAAACATATTTTAAACTTAGGTATCAACAATGTTCGTGTACGTTATCACCAAAACATTGCACGTATTGAAGTCTCAGAAGAAGATTTAGCTACAGTAATTAAAAATAAAGATAATATTAATTTACGTTTAAAAGAATTAGGTTTCGACTATGTGACGGTAGACTTAGAAGGTTACCGCACAGGTAGTATGAACGAAGTTATTGATACAAAAGAAACTAAATTAGTATAAGGACGTACACATATGAGTAATGATCAACATTTTATTGAACATTTGCTTGAAGGTGTAAAATCAAATCAAATATCAATTGATGAAGCTAAAGCCCAACTCAGTCATTACGACGAATTGGGCTTTGCTAAAATTGATTTACATAGAGCAAAGCGTCAAGGTTTTCCAGAAGTTATCTTTGGACAAGGTAAAACAAAAGAACAAATTGACACAATTATAGCTAGTTTATCTCATCATCATCATGTGATTCTTGTTACACGTATTAATGAAGAAAAAGCAAATTATGTATTAGAAAAACATCCCAATTTAGAATATCACGCTGAGGCACATATTGTTTGTACACCTATCGCATCAATTCAAAAGTCAACGAATTACGTGTCGGTACTATGTGCTGGAACCTCAGACTTACCTATTTCTGAAGAGGCTGCTATTACTGCAGAACTGATGGGTATTACTGTGAAGCGTTACTATGATGTTGGTGTTTCAGGAATACATCGTTTGTTTGAACATATTCACGAAATTCGGCAAGGTAAAGTGAGTATAGTGATAGCTGGAATGGAAGGTGCACTTGCAAGTGTAGTCGGAGGGCTCGTAGATCATCCAGTTTATGCTGTACCAACCAGTGTAGGTTATGGTGCTAACTTTAATGGTGTCACTACTCTTTTATCTATGGTAAACAGCTGTGCTCCAGGCACTAGTGTCTTAAATATTGATAATGGATTTGGTGCAGGGTACAATGCAGCCATGATTATTAATATGTTAGAAAAAAATCAGAATGGGAGAAATATATGAGTAACGCATTATACTTAGATTGTCATGCAGGTATTGCTGGAGACATGCTCTTATCTGCATTGGTAGATTTAGGTGCGTCTCCAAACGAAATAGAGCGCGAACTAAAAAAATTACCTATCGATAATTTTAAATTAAATTTTAAAAAAGAAATAAAACAAGGCATTCATGCAATGACATTATCAATTGATTTTCATGAGTCACATCATCATCGAAAAGCATCTGATATATTTAAAATGATAGATGAAAGTGATTTAGATGAAAGAGTAAAAATGAGAAGTAAGTCTATTTTTGAAACCATTGGTCATGCAGAGGCAAAAATTCATGGCATGTCTATTGAAGATGTTCATTTTCATGAAGTCGGTGCCATGGATTCTATCATTGACATTATTGGAGGATGTATTGCTTTAGAATTGCTTAATATCGATCACTTGTACTGTTCACCGATTCCTACTGGAAATGGAAAAATTAAAATAGCTCATGGTATATATCCAGTACCAGCGCCTGCCACAGCTGAAATTTTAAAAGACGTCCCATTAGCATCTTTTGATGTTCACGATGAATTAACCACTCCAACAGGTGCAGCAATTGCTAAAAGTTTAGTGACAGAATTCGGACCTTTTCCAGCTGCTACAATGAATCATATCGGATATGGTGCAGGTACTAAAAATTTTGATTTTCCAAATATAATTAGAGTAATTCAATTTACAGATAACGCGACTAGTTATGATCAAGTACAAGTTCTAGAGTGTCAAATTGATGATATGACACCAGAAACATTAGGCCATTTTATGGATACTGCATTACAAGATGAGGTACTAGATGTATATTATACGCCTATTATTATGAAAAAGAATCGACCAGCTACTCAGTTAACTATTATATGTAAAGTTGAAGATAAAATGCGTATTGAAGAATTGATATTAAAACATACATCAACACTTGGCGTACGTAGTTATAAAGTGAATCGTCGAATTTTAGATAGAACATTTCGCGATGTTCAAACGCCGTATGGAAAAGTTTCAATTAAACTTTCTTTAAAAAATGGAGAAATCATTAAAATAAAGCCTGAGTATGAGGATTTAAGAGATATTAGTAAACAAACTCAACAATCTTTTCAACAGATTTATCATAATATAATGAATTCAGTTTATCAGTCTTATAACGTTGGAGATACTTTAGAAAAATAAAACTCGAGACACTCAGTACTTTAATATGCACTACTGAGTGTCTCGAATTTTTTAATCAAATGCCTTAAATAATGCTTCACTTGAGTTATCCCACATTGTTTCATTATGAGATTTCAAAAAGTCTTTTAATACTTTTTTATTTTCTTCGCCAATTTGATCAATAATAAATTGATGCTTCATAGACTTATCCATCATATTGACATGCTCTGGCATACTCTTATAACCTCGACGAATACTTTTATTTACAAGTAAGTAACATGCAGTAACACCGGCGTAATAAGGGCCTTTTTCACCGCGCTCAGTAGTCACCCAACATAACCAATATTCTTTAGCTTCTGGACCTTCAACCGCTTCTTTATCAGTAATCCACTTTACGCCTTTTTCTACTTCCGCACGTGCATGCATACCGCCGATATCCACAAATGCTTCTTTATTTGCAACATCGATAAATATAGGTGCAATATTATCTAAACTGATTGCTCCTATGTTTGTACCTTTATGACCATCTAGAGGATCATTTTTTATAATATTGAATTTAAAACCTTTATTTTCTGTCACGATGATTCCTCCAATACATCTTTATACATTTGATATTAAATAACTCTATCCATCATCATAAAGTATTTAATTTAATTCATTCAATAAATTAATAATTGATCCTTTCACTTCTGGATCTTTAATATTAAGAATCATTTCTTTAGGATAGTATAGTTTATAATCTTCTCGATTAATCCCAGTAATACTTGAAATTACTAACGACTGACTGCTAATTTCTTTAATGCTACCATTTCGTCTTAATAAATGAATAGGTTGGCGATTAGAACCCGGTCGATCATAATCATATGGCAAATCTGAAAAAGCTTCACTAACAAAGTAATATTCAGGATCAATATTACCTTCAATAAATAGATCCTGTAACTCAGTGATTGTAATAATCGAACCATCAAATGGAATATACTTAAAGAGATCACGATTAATAAAACGACGTGCTAAATCACTTAGAATATCATCTTCTTCATGTATCCATTTCTTCAAATAAAATAATACAGTTACTTCATCTAATTCTACATACTGTTCAATTGTAATTGTGCCTTCAAAGAATGGAATAAATTCTTTTGGATACATTTTAAATTGATAATCTTCATTGTAAAGCTGTTTTACTCGTTTAAGACAATTATTTAATAGTACTTCTCCACCGCGACTTACGGGATGAAAATATATTTGCCAATACATTTGATAACGACTCATAATAAAATTTTCTACAGCATGCATACCACTCTCTTTAATAAGTACTTCATCTTTTGATGGTCTCATTAATCGAAGTATACGTTCCATATCAAATGTGCCATATGATACACCAGTAAAATAAGCATCACGTTGCAAATAGTCCATACGATCAGCATCAATTTGAGATGAAATCATGGAAATGACTAGTTTATTTTTATGCGTTTTATTAATAACATCGGCTACTTCTTGAGGAAAGGTCTCAGAAACTCGACTCAATACTTCGTTAACCTCAGTATCTCCAGTAATGATTTCTTGAGTAAACGCTTCATGATCCGTATTAAATATCTTTTCAAAACTGTGTGAAAACGGTCCGTGTCCCAAATCATGTAATAAAGCTGCACATAAAGCAAGTGGTCGATCTTGATTATTCCATGCTTCACGCCCAACAAACGATTCATCAATCATACGTCTTACAATTTCATACACTCCTAAGGAATGTCCGAAACGACTGTGTTCTGCAGTATGAAAGGCAAGATATAATGTACCTAATTGCTTAATACGACGCAAGCGCTGAAATTCTTTAGTTTTAATTAAATCCCATATCAGTTGATCTTTAACATGAACATACTTATGAATTGGATCTTTAAATACTTTTTCTTCAGCTAATTTTCTAGTTACATAAGATGATTGTGTCAAGTTCATCCTCCTCTTTCATACTTGCTTTCATCAGTAGTAATGTTATTTTAAGTTAATCAATTCTTATAATACTTTTTTCATTAAAGCTAAATCTAATTGTTCACCGTACATTTCTGGTTGATATGAACGAATTATTTCAAAACCCTGATGTTGATAATAATGAATAGCTTCTTTGTTCTTATTATCAACTTCTAAAAAGACCGCATCATATTCACTTTCAAATTCATGTAATCCTTCTCCAAGTAAACTTGTTCCATATCCTTTATGTTGTACACCTGGATGAACATAATGTGCGGCTAAGTACAATTCTTTACCATAGATAAAGTTAGCAAATCCTACAATTTCATTATTTTCTTCAACAACTAAAAAAAGTTGATCTTCTAATCTCTTTTTTAAGTGATGTTCATTATACGAAGCTGCTAATAATTCATTAATTGTTGATACTGCATAAATATTTAAATACGTATTATACCAAGCTTTTGTAGCTACATCTCTTATTGCTATAACGTCATTAGTTGTCGCTTTTCTAACTGTATACATGCTTCATTCTCCTGACATTTCATTGTAATTTAATAACAAAATTATATCATAGTATATTAACAAACGCTTTCACTCAACTTTAAGATGCATTTTATTAAGACAGTACTGTATTCCATTCTTTTGCTCTTTCTAAAGCATACACATCTTTCATAATATCTCCAGATCTTTCAGCTGTGCCAATAATATAACCCTTTAATGTTGCACCTAGAAAATCTAAGCTATACTCCAATTGTTTAATACAAGGTTTAGCCTTGACTTTAGGGCAATCTCCCCCAACTAAAATTAATCTGAAATCAATTTTAGACATTTTTTCTTTAAAATCTTGATACTTGGGATCGATTAACGATTCTGACCAATGATCAATAAATGCTTTTAAAGATGCTGACACACTATACCAATACACAGGTGATGCAAAAATAACTGTATCACTTTCAAGCACTTGGTCAATAATCAATTGATAATCATCTATATATGACTCAATTTGCTTTGATTCATGTCTATAATCTCTTACAGGTTTAAAATGATATTGTGTTAAATCAATCCAATTATATTGTTTTCCTTCTAGAGCATATTGTGTTAATTGAGCAGTGTTTCCTTGTGGACGACTTCCACCAAATAATACAGTAATCATATATCTTACCTCTTTTTTAGTTTATATTATTAATGTGTTTTTTCTATTTACTTATTATGTACCCCATCTGTTTACTTTTATTTATAATAAAAACTCCTACACCTATATAAACGGTGTAGGAGTCATTATTACTTTTATTTAAAGTACTTTATTCAACTGGGAATAAATCATCTATTTTCTTAATTTCTTCTTCAGTCAGTTCAATATTTGCTGCTTCAATGTTTTCTACAACTTGATCAGCACGTTTCGCACCAGGAATAACAACATCAAGTGATGGACGTGTTAAATAGAATGCTAATACAATATTAGCAATACTTGTATTATGAGTTTCAGCAATACTTGATAATTTTTTTACTCGACGTACATTATCATTGAACACTTCTGGTTGGAAATCACGACGAGTTGCACGATGATCATCGAAAGTTTGGTTTTCTTCATATTTTCCAGCTAAAATACCAGAAGCTAATGGGAAATATGGTACAAAAGTAATATCATTTTCAGCTGCGTATTTCATTACTTCTTCATTTTCACGATGTAGTAAATTATATTCTAATTGAACAACATCCACATATCCTTCTTTATTCGCCTCTTTAAGTTGATCTAACGTAAAGTTTGAAACACCTATTGCTTTAATTTTTCCTTCTTTTTTAAGTTCTTGTAATGCTGCCACAGCTTCATCTTTTGGTGTATCCTCATCAGGAAAATGAATGTAATACAAGTCAATATAATCCACTTGCAAGCGTTCTAAGCTTTCTTCAACTTGTTGTTTTAAATAATCAGGTTGGTTATTTTGAACGACATCGCCATTATCTTTAATAACATGTGATCCTTTAGTTGCAATTTGAACTTTTTCACGAGGATATTCCTTTACGACTTCTCCTACAAGTTCTTCTGAGCGTTTAGGTCCATAAATAAACGCAGTATCAATTAAAGTAATACCATTATCAATAGCTTTTCTAACGACATCTTTTCCTTGCTCTTCATCTAAATTGGGATATAAATTATGTCCTCCGACTGCATTTGCACCTAATGCAACTGGAAATACATGAACATCAGATTTTCCTAATTGTACAAATTCTGCCACGATATTCACAACTCCTTAAAAATATAGTTTCTATGTTATAGTTTACCCGATTTGTAATGATAAATTCATTCAGCAGTGTTTAAAACATTAAATTTGACATATTCTTTATTTTATATTTAAATGTAACTAATAAAGTTACATTTAGGTGGTGAATCATTTGAATTTAGAATTTAACATTGCCGTTCACGTACTTAGCTTTTTAGTAAAACACGACAACCAACAATTCAGTAGTCAAACTTTAGCAAAATTAACCTGCCTCAACCCAGTTCAATTACGTAGAGTGACTACTGTTTTAAATCAACATCAGTTTATTAATACTTCCCGTGGTAAAAATGGTGGATATAGTGCCAATCATTCTACTGCTAGCATTAAGCTATCAGTACTATATCGTATATTTGTGATTGAAAAAGACAGCCAACAGCGTATTTTCACAGGTCATGAGCAGAGCGATTGTGAAATATCAAGAAACATAGCAAAGACTATGTCACACTATAATCAAAAGGAACGTCGTGTTATTTTAAATTTTTATGATACCCTCACAATTAATGATGTAATTAATGATACACTTCAGGAGGATACAACATATGACACATTATAATTTAATCGTTATTGGTTTTGGTAAAGCCGGAAAAACACTTGCCAAATATGCATCATCACAAGGACAACAGGTTGCATTAATTGAACAGTTTACAGAAAGCTATGGCGGTACATGCATAAACCATGGCTGTATTCCATCTAAAGTGCTTGTTAACGATGGTATTAAACATGTCGATTTTTCAACTGCCTTTTCAAGAAAAAAAGAAGTAGTCAAAGCATTAAATCAAAAAAACTATTTAAACTTAGAAAATGATGAAAATATTACCTTGTTAAACTTTAAAGCACAATTTAAATCTAATACAGAAGTCGAATTAATTGATGAAAATGGTAAGTTAGTTCAAACATTGACCGCAGATAAAATTTTAATTAATACAGGTGCAAAATCTAATATTCCAAATATTGAAGGTATAGACTCAGCACAAAATGTATATGATTCAAAAGGACTATTAAATATTTCTTATCAACCTAAAGAATTAGTGATTATTGGTGGAGGATATATTGCATTAGAATTTGCCTCAATGTTTCAAAGCTTTGGTACAAAGGTAACTGTTCTAGAATATAATAAACAATTTATGGCTAGAGAAGATACAGAAATAGTCACACATATTATTAATGATTTTAAAGATAAAGGCGTACGTTTAATTACTAATGTAAATACAAAGGCATTAAAAAATGAAGGTTCTTTGACAACAGTTGAAACCTCACAAGGGAACTTTACTGGTGATGCAATCTTACTTGCTACAGGACGTGTACCAAATACAGATTTAGCTTTAGACAAGACAGATATTGAGCTAGGTGATCGCGGAGAAATAAAAGTGAACAACCATTTACAAACCTCTGTATCACATATTTATGCTGCCGGAGATGTAAAAGGTGGATTACAATTCACTTATATTTCTTTAGATGACTTTAGAATCTTGAAATCTGAATTATTCGGTGACCGTTCACGACACACTGAAAATCGTGGTACTATCCCTTATACAGTATTTATCGACCCACCACTTTCTCGTGTTGGTATCACCGCTTCAGAAGCACAAAAATTAAATTATAATTACGTTGAAAACACTTTATTTATTAATACTTTACCAAAACACAAAATTAATAACGATGACCGTGGTCTTTTTAAAGTTGTGATCAATAAAGATAATGATGAAATATTAGGAGCTACTTTATATGGTAAAGGTTCTGAAGAAATTATTAATTTAATTAAACTTGCTATTGATCAACACATTCCTTATCAAGTATTACGTGATAATATTTATACTCATCCAACAATAGCTGAATCATTTAATGACTTATTTAATATTTAATAAAAAAGCTCGTAAATCCATTTTTTCAAATGCATTTACGAGCTTCTTTGTACATATATGTTATTTACTTGCTTTACGCTTTGCTAATTTTTCTTTTAATTTTCTATCTTGTTCTTCTTTGCGACGCTTACGTTCTTCATTGCGCTTTCTCAAACGTTCTTCTTCTTCAGGATCACGTGGTTTTTTCAGTTGTGCAGTCACTTTTTCCATAAGTTCATCTTCAGTTAATGCAGCAAGTGGGCGATTATTTACAAATGCAAATGTCTTACGACGACCAGGACCACAGTATGACTGACAACCTATTTCAATTTCAGCATCAGGATCTAATTTCTCTAATTTTTTCTTTAATGATTTTAAGTTTACTGCCTGGCATTCGTCACAAATTAAAAATTTATTTTTCACTTCGCTACCCACCTCTACATCTATTTTTTCTTATTTATATTCATTTATTACAACTCTAATTATTTTACTCTTTTTAATTAAAAATTCAAGCATAAAAAAAGATTTGCTATAAATAAAAAGCAAGACATATATTTCCGTATAAACATGTCTCGCTTCATCATAATATATTTATTATTGTCCGTGATATATTTTAAATTTCAAAGGTTTAATACCTTCTTTTTCCCATGCTTCATAAATAGAATGCTTATCAACTCTATTATCGATAATTGTAATGCCACAATCTCCTCCGCCAGCTCCAGAAGTTTTTGCTGCACCTTTAAAACGTTCACCAATATCGCATAATAATTTTAAATTCTCAGTTTCGATATCAACCGTAGCCTCTTTATCCATTTGCTGAATGATTCTACGATTTTGTCGAATCATTTTTTGTACACCTTTTATATTATTTGTTTTAAAAGCATAGATTAAATTTTCAACACATGTATTTGATTGTTCAAGAAACTTACCATAAAAAATAGGATCAGATTTTAAACGTTTGACTTCGCTTACTAAGTGAGGTGATGAGGCAGGCGAACCAGTCCATCCTATAAGAACTTCCATATTTTCAGGTGCTTGTAAAGGTTCTATATGAAGTCCAGGCCAATTTTTTTCTAATACTTCTTCTACAGACGTTTCTTCCATTTGTTGTTTTACCCATTCATGATCAAACGTACTGTATGCAAGCCATCCACTATAGACACTAACAGCAATATCTCCGCATGAACTTAAACTTTGTAATCTCATATTTGAAATAACCGCAAGTTTATAAATATAAAGATTTGATAACTCCATTTCATAAAATTCATTTAGAACCTTAATCACAGATACTAAAACTGCTGCACTTGAACCTAATCCATACTTTTGTCCTGATGCATCTGCAAGATTACTATCAATAGTAAGATGAAAATGTCTTAATTTTATATTGCAACTTCTCGCGTACTGCTCAAACACTTCAATAGCAGTAACCACATACTCGAGTTGATTAGCTGCATGTACATCTGATATTACTATTTTATCTTCATTACGATTAAATGTAACAGGCTCATAATGTAATGTTTTAGAATGAATAGTACCTGTGATTTCATTTGAAGTTTCAATAGCAGCAGTGACAAAACGATCCACTGCAATTAAAACCGACTTATATCCCGGCTCGGTTACAGCATATTCACCCGCTATATAAAGTTTTCCTGGCGCTTTTGCCTGAATCATTATATCTCTTCCCTACTTAATAATTTCGACTCCTGAGTGTGTAATATCACTTGTTATAATTTGATCCTCATTAAATACTTCTAAAAATTTATCCACAATCGCTTGTTGATTTTTCTTTTCTATTAGGACTTTTACATTTGGCCCTGCATCCATTGTAAAATAGCATGGTAATCCTGCTTCTCTACATTCATGCACAATTCTCATAGCTTCATAGCTTTCTGGTACAAGATACGTAAATGGCGGTTGTGCACCTAAATTTGTTGCATGCATTCTCAAACCGTTTGCCTCAATCACTTCACCCATTCGTTTAAAATCTTTTTGAGCAATCGCATTTTTAGTTACTTTTAAATCATCCTCTACATGATTTAGCCAGTATTGATAAAAACGTGATGTATCACGCGTTAAAGACATTCCTGAACGACTTGGTACTTTCTTTGATTTATTGTTAATCACTACAAAAATCATAGCCAAGTCATTCTCGAAACCATCTGATTCAATTTGATGGGCGTAAGATGTTTTATCATCATAACCTTTTTCCCATTCAGCAAATCCACCATAAATACTTCTTGACGCTGATCCAGAACCACGACGAGCAAGACGAGATAAATCTTTACTGGATAGGTTTAAATCAAGCGCTTCATTGCAAGCACCAGCTAAAGCTGCATATGCACTAGCTGAAGAAGCTAAACCAGCAGCAGTAGGAACAAAATTGTCACTTTCTATTAGTGCATATGTTGAAATACCAGCTTCTTTTCGAATTATATCCATATAACGTTGAATTTTAGCACTTTCTTTAGCATTAACAGCTGCTTTATTTAAAATAAGTTGATCTTCTGTTAAAGAATCATCAAACGTTACACGTGTTTCTGTATAGAAACGCTCTAATGTCACTGATAAACTATTATTCATAGGAATAATCAAGTCTTCATCTGCTTTTCCCCAATATTTTATTAGAGCAATATTCGTATGGGCTCGTGCTTTACCACTTTTTTTCAAAGATTTATCCTCCTAACTTTTCAATCCAAGTATGTTGTGCTCCAGCTTTTTCAGCTGCTGCAATAATATTCTTAGCAGTTACTTCTTCTTTAGCTAGAATTAACATGCTACCTCCTCGTCCACCGCCAGTCAATTTACCAGCTACTGAACCATGTTGTCTTCCAATTTCGAGTAATTTTTCGATTTTATCGTGACTGACTGTTAATGTTCTTAAATCGTCTTGACATTGATTAAAGACATTAGCAAGCTGATCGAAGCTATGATGGTTAATTGCATCACTAGCTAAATAAACAAGAGAACCAATATGTTCAATAATACTCATATATGCTTCATCGTTATCACATAAATGATGTACATCTTCAACTGCTTGTTTTGTAGAGCCTTTAACTCCTGTATCAATAACAACCATATAACCATCTAAATCAAGTGATTTTAAAATTTCGACTTCTCCTTTTTGATACCAAACTGGTTGATTCGTTACAATCGTTTTTGTATCGATACCACTTGGTTTACCATGAGCAATGCGTTCAGCCCAGTCAGCATTTTCTAGCAGTTCTTTATCAGATAGCGGTAATTCTAAATAATCATAGCTTGCTCTTATAAAAGCTACTGCTACTGCTGCACTTGAACCTAAACCTCGAGAAGGTGGTAAATTAGCTTGAATTTTAATCAATAATGGTTCTTCTACATGTTTACTTTCTACAAAATGCGTAATCAGTGATTTTAGATGATCAGGTGCATCGTATAAAGGACCATCATAAACATCACTTTGAATTGCTGAATAATTACCTTTTTCTAAGCTTTCAATAAGTACTTTTACTTTTCCTGAAGTAAATGGAATTGCGATTGCTGGCTGACCAAAGGTTACAGCATGCTCACCAATCAATATAATTTTTCCGTTAGACTCCCCATAGCCACGTCGTACCATGATATCTCACCTTTAATATTCCTTCTAAAATGATTTCAACATTCATTAATGTTGTTTTAAAATTGAACATATTTATACACCTGTACATTTCATACATATATTTATACTCATTTACTTCAAATCTTATATTTGTGTTAATACACCAATAAATAGTATAAAACTTTGTCAAAAATAGTTCAAAACTTTGAAATATTTATACCCTAAAAAATGTTATAAACAACATAAATTATGGTTAAATTATCGTTCTTAAATTAATCCACCTAGTCTATATTACTATAAAAAATAATAAGAATGTAGCAAATTTTGTATTTCGGGATATAAATATGCACTTTAGTTGTATTATTGCATAACAAAAGGGAGTAAGTTCAAATTCACTTGGAATTTTTCTTACTCCCTTTTCTCTTATTTTAATCTAAAGAACGATTCATTTTTTCATTACGTTCAATCATTTTATCGAAATATCCTTCATAACGTTGCCACTCATCTTCTGTGATTGGATCCATATTTAAATGACCGCCTAAGTCTTTAATCGCATAAAGCAGTTGGAACATCACATCTTGAACTTTAATATCACGATGAAGTAGTGTTTCCAAGGATGCCATACATTCTGGTTTAATGTTAGGATATTTAAATTTCGTAGTTTCACCTTTCAAGGCTCGTTCATAAAATTCATGCATCATTTCAGCTCTTTCTTCACCAGAACCTTCAACACATAAATAAATTTGAACTGCAATACCTCCACGTACCCGTCGTTGTGAAATACCAGCAAATTTTTTCCCATCAATACTTAAATCAAATCTTCCCGGACAATATGAATGCTTTATTTCTTTAGTATCTATATCTACATTTTCATTTTCGAACATTTTACAAATAAGTAAATACATAACTGTGAACGCTTCATCAATTGTTGTTTCAGTTTGTCCTTTAAAAATAAGTGAAATATTTAAAACACCCTGATCTAATACGACACCAAGACCACCAGAATTTCTAACGATTGCATTATAACCAATCTCGTCTGTTAAGTATTGAATACCATCTTTTAAGAATGGTAAACGTGAGTCATGTATACCTAAAATCACAGTATGTTGGTGAATCCATGTTCTTACAACGTTACAAGATACATCTTTTCCTACGCTTTCTGAAAACGTGTCATCAAATGCAAATGACTGCATTGGCGCTAAGCCTGAAGAATGATCTATATAGCGCCAATGAATGTCATTAAAATATTTACTCGCTAAATCCATTACTGTAATGTTTGAGCAGCAGTAATAATTGATAAGTTATAAACGTCTTCAGTAGAGCAACCACGAGATAAATCATTTACTGGTGAATTAAGACCTTGTAAAACTGGACCAATAGCTTCAAATCCACCTAAACGTTGTGCAATTTTGTATCCAATATTACCTGCTTCTAAACTTGGGAATATAAATACATTTGCGTCACCTTGAATTTTTGCTCCAGGTGCTTTTTTCTCTGCAACTGCAGGTACAATCGCAGCATCAAATTGGAATTCTCCATCAATCACTACATTATCTAAACCTTCAGATTCCACTTTTTCTTGTGCCAATTTTACTGCATTAGCAACTTTTTCTACATCGTCTGATTTAGCTGAACCTTTAGTTGAGAAACTTAACATTGCTACACGTGGATCCATACCAAAACTTTTTGCTGATTTTGCACTTTCTACAGCAATTTCTGCTAAATCAGAAGATCCTAATGTCGGGTTGATAGCACAATCACCAAATACATATTGTTTATCATCTTTAATCATAAAGAAGATACCTGATGTTCTAGATACGCCTGGTTTTGTTTTAATAATTTGCAAGGCAGGACGGACAGTATCTCCAGTTGAATGTGCAGCACCACTTACTAATCCGTCAGCATGACCAGCATATACTAACATTGTTCCGAAGTAGTTAACATTGTTTAATAATTCTTGAGCTTGTTCTTCAGTAGCTTTACCTTTACGACGTTCTACGAAAGATTTAATTAATTCAGGTTTTAATTCACTTTTAGAAGGATCAATAATTTGAATATCAGAGATATCTAATCCCTTATCTTGAGCTAAAGTATTTACTTTTTCTTCATTACCTAATACAACTGGTGTAACATAATCAGTTGCTTGTAACTTTGTAGCAGCTGTTAATACACGTTCATCTTCACCTTCTGGTAATACAATTCGTACATTCTTTCCTGAAAGTTTTTCTTGTAACACATCTAATAAACTAGACATAATGCCCTCCTCCGAATTCTTTAAATAATAATGTTTACAACTTAATTATACTTTATTTTTTTTAAGATTTCCATTTCACTAATTTGTAATCTTTTAAGTATGTGTGACAATTCTCTTTATGATAAAATTCAAACTATATTGATAAAATTTTTAAAGGAGCGATAGATATGAGTGAAGCAGCTGAAACATTGGATGGTTGGTATAGCCTTCATTTATTTTACGCTGTAGACTGGGCAACTTTTAGATTGGTACCAGAAGATGAGCGTGAAGCAATGATTGAGGAATTTAAAGTATTTATCGAAAATAAAGCAACTGCCAGAGAAAAACAAGCTGGAGATTATGCTTTATATAATATTACTGGTCAAAAAGCAGATATTTTATTATGGTATTTACGTCCAGAAATGAAAGAATTGAATGAAATTGAAAATGAATTAAATAAATTAAGAATTGCTGATTTCTTCATTCAAACTTATTCATATGTATCTGTTATTGAGTTAGGTAACTATTTAGCTGGTAAATCAGATGAAAATCCTTATGAAAATCCACATATTAAAGCAAGATTATACCCAGAATTACCTAGAACAGAATATATTTGTTTCTATCCAATGGATAAACGTCGTAACGAAACATATAACTGGTATATGTTACCAATGGAAGATCGCAAAAAGTTAATGTATAACCATGGTATGATTGGTCGCAAATTCGCTGGTAAAATCAAACAATTCATTACTGGTTCAGTAGGTTTCGATGATTTTGAATGGGGCGTAACATTATTTTCAGATGATGTTCTACAATTTAAGAAAATTGTTTATGAAATGCGTTTTGATGAAACAACTGCACGCTATGGCGATTTTGGTAGCTTCTATATCGGTCATATTTTAACTACTGATCATTTCGAACAATTTTTTGCAATTTAATATTAAAAAAGAAGCAAGAACTTAAGTTCTTGCTCCTTTTTTTACATTTAAATATATATATATAAGACTATGAATTTCCTTAGCAAAGTACACTTTTCTCAAAGTGTACTTCAAGTAGTTTGGTTTGGGAGAACTTTACTACTTTTCTGAACATTAACAAATTGTAAAAGTACTGTCGCTACCCAGCACAATTATTATTTGTTAACTATTTATTATTTAACCGAATTGTAATATTTCGAAACATTATTGTTACAAAAAAAGTTATTTTTTAAAATATAAATTTGAATTTCTATTATAGTGTTTCCATTTATCTTTATCATTTTAAATATCAATCAATTTTAAACATTTTATTCTCTATGAATGGTAGTCATTTTAGTGTACTTACACTATAATTATAATCATGATTACATCTAATTTAATGGTGATGAAATGGAAAATAAAGAAATGCAAGAAAATGTAGATGAAAAATTAATTAAAGACGTCGTTATGATGGCTGGACGTATATTACTTGAATCTGGGGCAGAAGGAACACGTGTTGAAGATACCATGACCCGTATTGCCCAAAAACTAGGATATCCTGAAAGTAATAGCTTCGTTACCAATACAGTTATTCAATTTACTTTACATAACGAATCTTATCCACGAATATTTAGAATTAATTCTCGTGATACTAATCTCATTAAAATTTCTCAAGCAAATGAAATATCACGCTTAATTACTAAGGGCGCTATTTCTCTTGAAGAGGCAAAAACGCGCTTAGAAAAAATTTATATTGCTAAACGTGATAATAGTTTAACCTTTAAAGGAATTGCTGCGATGATTATTGCAATTAGTTTTCTCTATTTACAAGGTGGTCAATGGATTGACTTACTTACTGCTCTACTTGCAGGTAGTATTGGATATCTCGTTGTTGAAATATTGGATCGTCGTTTACACGCCCAATTTATTCCGGAATTCGTCGGTTCTTTAGTTATTGGAATTATCGCAGTATTCGGTCATTGGTTAGTGCCAAGTGGTGATTTAGCCACTATTATTATTGCCGCAGTCATGCCTATTGTCCCCGGAGTACTGATTACGAATGCTATTCAGGATTTATTTGGTGGTCATATGATGATGTTTACCACGAAGTCTTTAGAAGCACTTGTAACCGCATTTGGTATAGGTGCCGGTGTTGGTTCGATATTAATATTAGTATAGGAGTGCACATAAATGTTTTGGTTATTTAATTTTATATTTAGTTACACAGCTTCGCTCTTTTTCTGTGTAGTTTTTGACGCTCCTAGAAAGCTATATTTATCGTGTGGCTTTGTTGGAGCTTGTGGATGGATGGTATATATTTTGTTCTATCAAGGATTGAATATACATACTATTTATTCAAGTTTCTTCGGTAGCTTTACATTAGGTTTAATTAGTCACTATATGGCTCGAAAAAAGCGCGAACCTGCAATTATTTTCATGGTTACTGGTATTATTCCATTAGTTCCTGGTGGACTTGCCTTTGATGCAACTAAAAATCTAGTCTTATTACAATTTGGTAAAGCAATCAACACGATGCTTGAAGTTACGCTTATCGCTGGTGCGATTGCGTTAGGATTATTATTCGCAGATCAAATTTCAAAAATCGTCGTTTCTGGTTTTGCTCGACGACGTAAACGTATATAAAAATAAAACGCGAGAGATTGTTGGTAATTGACCTTCATCACTCGCGTTTATTTATGTTATTGTTTTTCTTTTATCATTTCTTTAACTTCTTGTTCTGATTGATTTAAAATAAGACGACTTAATTCGTCATTATTCATACTTTTTAATTTAGGATATCGAACTACAAAGAAAATAAGACCAATCACTAACCAACCGCCCAATGCAATATATGAAGGCAATGAAAGTGAAGCTGGTGATCCAGGAACTAATAATAAAAGTAAAAAGATCAATGATACAATAGAACCTAAAATAGCAAAGGTCTTATAAATAGGACCATACGTATTACTTTGTTTATTGTAACTAAATAACTTAGCAGCTGATAAACAAGTAATAAAATACGCAATAGATACGCCTGTTGAAGACATATCAACAATCCACGTCAATGCAGTACGTCCTAACCATGGTGCAATTAAAGTAATAGCTACTAAAAAGATAATAGCTATATATGGTGTTTTATATTTTGGATGTAATTTACTGAACGCTTTAGGCATGATACCAGCACGTCCCATTGAGAATAATAATCGACTTGAACTCATTAAGAACCCGTTTAATCCAGTAAAAATCCCCATAATAATAGCAATTGCTAATACGCCTAAACCAATGTAACCAAAAGCAGTTTGTGTTTCAGCGCCTGTTAACCATAAATTACCATTAAAGTTTGCATTATTTGTACTTAACCAACCTGTGTATAAAATCATAATGACATAAGTTAAAGCTGCTGCTAATAAACTATATACAATCAGTTTAAAAGTTTTATTTGGAGAGAAATTAAATTCTTCTGCTGTTTGTGGAATATTATCAAATCCCACATAAGCCCATGGTGCAATAGCTACAATCATAATGATGGAATTAAACCATCCAATATCATTCCTTGCTAAGGGTTGTAAGTTGCTTAGTGAAAAGTTATTTCCAAAAAATGATCCTACAAACATAAGTAAAACAACGATAACCATTGCTACACAAAAATAATATTGAAGTGTACCAGAAACACTTGCATCACGAATTGCAATAAACATAAATGCAAATAATAACACCGTAGCAATAATGATTTCTGTTATGTAAACATCCCATCCAGCAACTGTGTATAATCTGCCATTATTCAATAAATTGGGGAGTAAAAATTTAATTAATAAGCTAAACGCTGTCGCATTTAATGCTACTACACAAACATATCCAAATGTTAGAAACCATGATGAAAAGAAACTTACATATCTTCCAAAACTTAAATAACTAAACGCAAATGCACCGCCTGACACAGGAAAACGTTCGACTAGTGCACCATAACTTACAGCAATGAGTATCATTAATAAAGCACCGATGACAATACCAATAGATGAAGCAATCGGACCTGATTGTTTAATCCAATCACCAGGTAATATAAATGCCCCCCATCCTATACACGAGCCATAAGCAATTGCCCAAACAAATTTTTCAGAAAGGTTTTGTTTTAAATCTCCTCTATCTATCTCTTGATTTTTATTACTCATAAAATAAACTCACCTCAAGTACTTAACATACCCAAAAAGGTGAGTTTACTAACCAAAATATAAAATATTATTATCCAGCAAATTTAAATGTAGCAATAATTAACATTAACCATCCCACAATAAAGAGTATACCCCCTATTGGTGTAATCGCTCCTAAAATACGAATTTGAGTCAATGCAAGAATATAAAGTGATCCACTAAATAACACGATACCAAAGAAAAGAAGCCATCCTGCCCAGTTTACATTAATAGAAGTTGTTCCACTAATGATACCAACCATAATTAATCCTAAACCATGATACATTTGATAATTCACTGCTTTTTCCCATACTGACATATATTTATCAGAGAGTTTACCTTCAAGTCCATGTGCACCAAATGCGCCTGTACCAACAGACATCATCGTACACAATGCACCTAAAATTATAAATACTTTCATCATAATGTTTTAGTTCTCCTAACTTATTTTAATTAAAAATCAAATATTGATTCGCCATTTCCAATTTCATCATCCGTAATCATCATATCAGAAGACTTAGTCTGATTCTTCATTGATGGTGGGACTTTACCACCCATCGCTTCAATTTCTGCAGCAGTAATCGTTGAATGATTTGAAGACTTATTTGAAAGCGAAGATTCAGAAGTTATGATATTCGTAAAATCATGTTTTGATTTTTTAGAAGACAATGTTGAAGTACCTGAATAAAGAGATGTTAAAGTATGAATCGCATACATATGTTTTTCAAACTGTTGTTCATCTTGAGCTTCATCTGCCTGCACTAATTCTTGTTCTATGAGTTGAATTAATTGTTCTTTGTTCAATTAAGATTCCCCACTTTCACACCATTGTATGGGTGTTTTACCTTTAGATTCTAAATAATCATTTGTACGAGAATAAGGTTTAGATCCAAAGAAACCACGATAAGCAGATAATGGACTTGGATGAACAGATTTAATAATATAATGCTTAGATGTATCAATTAATTTCATCTTTTGTTGCGCAGGTTTTCCCCATAAGATAAAGACAATATCTTCACGATAATCTGAAATGGCCTTAATAACTTCATCTGTAAATATTTCCCATCCAATATCCTTATGTGAATGTGCTTCACCTTTACGTACAGTTAACACAGTATTTAATAACAGAACACCTTCACGCGCCCAATCCTGTAGATGAGGAGAAGTTCTGTGACATCCAATATCATCTTCTAATTCTTGATACATATTTCTTAAAGATGGTGGAAATTTAGCATTAGGTTGAACTGAAAATGCTAACCCGTGTGCTTGATTAGGCCCATGATATGGATCTTGACCTAAAATCACGACTTTAATATCTTCAAAGGGTGTTAAATCAAAAGCTTGATAAATATTTTCTCTATCTGGATAGACGATTTGTGTCGTATATTCGTTTTCTAAAAAATCATGCATTGCTTTAAAATCATGTTTTGTTGTAATGTCATGAAAAATGTCTGACCATTCCATCGTTTTCACCTCATTTATATTTTAACATATGACTCCTCTATAACGTGATATAAATCCCCTTAATACCTTCATGCTAGAACAATAGTTGAGTTACATGATAAGATAAATAAAGATGTAAATAATTGACAGGAGTGATAATACATGGCATTAAAAAAAGTCTTAACAATTGCCGGTTCGGATACAAGCGCTGGAGCAGGTATGCAAGCCGACCTTAAAACATTTCAAGAACTAAACACTTACGGTATGGTGGCTTTAACAGCTGTTGTAACAATGGACAAAGAAACTTGGTCCCACGATGTGACGCCACTTCCAATGGATTTATTCGAAAAACAATTAGAAACAGTCATTTCAATCGGTCCAGATGCTGTTAAAACAGGTATGCTTGGAACTGAAGAAATCATTAAACGTGCTGGAGAAGCATTTGAACAATCAGGTGCAAAATATTTCGTAGTAGACCCAGTTATGGTATGTAAAGGGGAAGACGAAGTACTTAACCCAGGAAATACAGATGCAATGATTAAATATTTATTACCTAAAGCAACAGTCGTAACACCTAATTTATTTGAAGCTGGTCAATTATCTGGATTAGGTAAATTAACATCAATTGAAGATATGAAAAAAGCTGCAAAAATCATTTATGATCAAGGTGCTCAACATATTATTATTAAAGGTGGTAAAGCATTAGATCAAGATAAATCTTATGACTTATATTATGATGGTCAAACATATTATCAATTAACAACTGATATGTTCCAACAAAGTTATAACCACGGTGCAGGTTGTACATTTGCAGCAGCTACAACAGCTTACTTGGCAAATGGTAAATCACCTAAAGAAGCTGTTATTAGTGCTAAAGCATTTGTGGCATCAGCAATTAAAAATGGTTGGAAAATGAACGACTTTGTAGGCCCAGTTGATCACGGCGCATACAACCGCGTAGAACACATCGACGTCGACGTCAAAGAAGTTTAAAGAAGTACTGCATTTTTGAAAAAAATGCTAGTACTTCTTATGCAAAAGACACTAGTCTTTTGTAATCCTTAGTTAGATTTCATTGTCCTTCCCCGACACCCCAACTTGCGTTGATCGTTGACTTTCTTTTTGAAAGTCTCTTTGTTGGGGCCCTAGCATTAGAGTTGAAAGAAGCTAATCCAGCATAATTTTCAATTCAATCAGCTATTGTCTATGCTGTATTTTTAAAGAAATATAAGCACTTCTAAAGCTTTTAATCTTGTGTATGATAGTTTGGTCACACTAGGATTAAAAGCTTTTCTTATATCTTCATTATCTTCTAGGTATTTAGTCGTAGTATACTCTACACAGTCCGTTGCAGTAAAAGTTAGTACCATAGACTCATGTTTTTTATAATAAAATCCATTACTATATTAAGTGTAGAGAGACAAAGGAGAAATTAACAACATGATTATCTACAAGCAAAATATAGAAAATGGTATCCCAATATACGAAATCATTACAAAGACCTTCAAGACGATTACGGTAAAATTCGATGAAACGTTTAGTAAAAATGACATCTATCAATTGCTCTCTCTACTAGAAAGTGACGTTGATAACATGAAATTAAGTTATTAATCACATTTCAAAACTTAAAAAGTGTTTTTCCTAATTGAGATCGAACACAGATGAATATTTCAAAATCTTTTTTTAAAGTTAAAATGCCCCTAATACTCAAAACTTTAAAAAGTAATTAATTATTCAAAAGCTCACCCTAATAAAATAGCGTTAATGTTAGTCCAAAACTGTCCCCTTTTGGAAACTTGGAGAGGAACTTTAAGTTATACTAACATTAACGCTATATTTTTATAATATTGTTTCTTTTGTAACACCTATGGTGGGTTATCAACAGTTAAATAAATAATTATAAATCAGTATGATTACTTTTTTTAATAATAACTATTTTTTCTTCACCATTTAAACCAATAGCTTTTATTTCATTTTGACTCACTTTTTTAAAGACCACTTCTTCATCGATGTCTATAGTTCTTCTATACTTAACGTTAAATTGTGTCCACTCTATTTGAAAATACGCTAATACACAATCCACTACCAGTTGACCAGGAACAATGGTTGAATGAAGCTCATTTTTATCATTAACAAGGTGAAGATAATGACTCACTTTATCATGACTAAATCTCATCATTTATCTCCTTTTTTATAAACGTTTGCCTAATAAATATACATGGTCTATTATCTTTATATATTTTTAACTCATAGATATATTGGATATATGTTTTAAATTTTTTCGTACTTTTATGTGTTAAATGCGCATCATATTTTAGTCTACATTTTAATGGTTCAAATTCTTCACATGTTGTTCGCACAAGAAGAATATTTTTTTGTTCAAACTTTTGAAACATCTTAAATTTTGGCCAGACGTTTGCACACATGAGTGAAGGCACCACGCCTTTATACGTTCTTTCAACTACTTCGCAATACTCTCTTACTTCTTGTTCATTAAAATATATTTCTATTTTCTCACAAGCCCCATCGTTCGAAGAGTATAGCATTCCCCATCCCTCCTCCAATCCCCATCGTAGCGACTCCCCGCTTCCAATGTGTCATATTTAATAATCTAGTAATAAGCGCTGCTCCACTTGCACTATAAGGATGACCAGAGGAAATGGCGCCACCCCATTGATTGACTTGATTAATATTTAATTTTAACTCTTGAATTGAAGCTAAGACTTGTGAACTAAATGCCTCATTAAGTTCTATTGTATCAATGTCACTTATTTTTAAATTTTGTTTTTTAAGTAATTTTGTTACGGCAGGTACTGGTCCAATACCTAGTCGTTTCGGATTGACGCCTATTGTCACTGCATCTGTAAACATCATTCCCTCTGATATTCCGTATTTTAATGCCGTTTCTTGATTCATAACGAGTGCAAGCGCAGCACCGTCATTTTTCATACAACTATTTCCCACCGTTACTGTTCCGTTAGATAGTAAAGGACGTAATCGATTTAATCGTTGTTCAGTAAGTGTTGGCTTAATACTTTCATCTTTATCAAATAAATGACCTTTGATGTTTAAAGGTACAATTTCATTACTTATACTTCCATTCTCATAATATTGATGCGTGAGATGATGACTACGTATCGCAAAGGCATCTTGTTGTTTACGAGTAATATGATAATATTGCGCAACATTTTCAGCCGCCTCTATCATACTTGGATCTTGACCTTTTGGTGCAAAGGAAGCCCGTTCATAAAATTCTGGTAATTGTGTATCATAAACTGATTGAGGGCGTTTAATCTTCCAGGGGGCACGGCTCGTGCTTTCTACTCCTCCAGCTATATAAATATGCCCTGCTCCAGCTTGAATCATTCGACATGCATATATAATACTTTCTAACCCTGAACCACATTGACGGTCTATTGTAATACCTGGAATACTCTCAGCTAGACCTGCTTCTAATAATGCTTTACGAGCAATATTTCCACCATTACCTACGATATTTCCAATCACTACATCATCTATGTTAGATATTATTTTAGGAAAGGTTGAATTAATTTCTTGAAATAAAGGACTTAATAACCCTTCAGGTTCTAAATGCTTCAATTTTCCACCGTATTTACCAAACGGTGTACGCTTCGCCCATACAATGACCGGTTGGTTCATAATTTAAAGTCTCCTTTTACATAGGCAGTACGCATTTTATTTCGAGCAACTTTACCGCTTTGGGTATATTGCATACTGTCTACTTTTATAAATTTGGAAGGTACATCATATCGTGATAGAACTTTCATAATATGTTGTCGCACAGTTTGGTACTCAAGTTCTATCGATCCTGTATATAGTAAAACAGCTATTTCACCAAAACGTGGATGCGGTTCTCCTATAACAATCACTTCTTCTACTCCATCAATGTTTTTTATCATTTGTTCAATAACTTGAGGATAAACATTTTTACCACCAATAATTAATCGTTCATTTTGACGACTCACTAAATATAATTGATTATCTTTAATATAAGCGTAATCACCTGTTTTAATCCATGTTTCAGGTAATACGACAGATTGATTTACATATCCAGAGAATATCATATTACTTTTTACATTTAATAACCCTATATGATTACGGTCTTTTTTTTCTAAGCCAATCGTTACATTTTGAAATATGTATCCCACTGAATCCACAGAAGCTTTACGGTTAATGTTATAACTAATAAAACTTGCTTCTGACGTTCCGAAAAATTCAATAATATTAGCATGCTGAAATTTTTCGGCTATACGCTTAAACAACGAAGAAGAGAGTTTCGCCCCACTACTTAAAATAGTCGTTAAATGTAAGTTATCGTGATTTATTTTTGTTATTGCATGTAACATTGTTGGAACTAGAAATAATGCGCTATTTGTAGTTTGTTGTTTCATTTTGCTAACGAGCTTAGTCGCATTAAAACGGGTTTGTCCAATAAATGTTCTCCCTGTATATAACGCATAAATACAAGTGTATAGAGACAATGAATGTGCAAGTGGTCCCGGTGCTACAAGTGTGTTTTCTTTATGACGAAGTAGCTTTTCATTTTCTTTGTATGACGCAATCCAAGATGGTTCATTTCGATAATATGCTTTAGGTAACCCTGTTGTCCCGGATGTAAAACCAATATGCAATAGTTGATGGACTTGTGACTGCTCCTTTAAATAAGAAGGATATGTTTCAGAAGACTTTGTCTTTGTCAGTCTATGCTGTTCATCAACAAGATAATCAATATGATACGTTTCAATTAGTTGATGAATGGTTACTTCAGACCATTGATCATCTAGAAAACATGGAATACTTCCTTCTTCTAATATTGCAAAATAATTCAACATATTATGTAAAGGACTTTTACTTAACAATCCTACTCGAGACCCTTTTGGTAAATGCATGAAGACTGATTTTAATTGCTGTATTTCCGTATAAAGTTGTTGATAGGTTAATACATTTTCTTCGAACGATAGCGCAATCATATTTGGTTGTTCTATTGAATAGTGATTTAATTTATTTAGTATTTCTAACATATAACCCTCTCTGAATGTTAACTGGATTAATTATTATATTAACATTATATAGAATATAACACATAAAAAAATCACCCAAATATATTATCGTTCAGATGAATATATTTGAGTGATGGTTTTTATTCTAAATTAGCATGATTGTCTTGCATTGCTTCTTCATTAATATTAAAGGCATCCATTAATCCAATCACGACACTATCTAAAAAGATGAGTGAAGATTGTTCAAATAGACTACCTAACGGCTGTTCAGAGCCTTCTGCTTCATGTTTCGTTCCTGCAGGTAAAGCAATCACTGTATCAGCGACATCGCCAATTTTAGATTCTTTTTTAGTTGTTATTAAAGCAATTTTAGCACCAACTGAATGTGCCTTTTCAGCTAATAATCTTAGGTGCTCTGTTGATCCAGAACCGGAAATAATAATTAATAAATCATGCTCTTTAATAGATGGCGTTGTTGCTTCACCTATTGCAGATGCATCTTTTCCTAGTTGATTCAAACGCATTGCAAAGCTATTAGCAACATATCCAGAGCGACCTTTACCAGCTGTAAAGATACGAGATGCGCCAACCACTTCATTTGCAAAACGTCCATAATCATTATCCTCTAGATGAGATAACGTGTTATCTATTTCTTCAAGAATTAAATGATAATTGTTAAAAGTTGGCATTTTATTTACCTTCAATCGCTTCATGACATTGTTTAGCTGCTTCTACAGGATCATCTGCGTTAGCAATACCGCCACCAACAATAACTAAGTCAGGTTCTTCTGCTACAATTTCTTTAATTGTTTCAGGTTTAATACCACCAGCTACGGCTACTTTAGAATTTTTAATGACTGATTTAACTGTACGTAAGCTTTCTAATGGAGATTGTCCTTCAGCTTGTAAATCATAACCAGTATGAACAGCGATATAATCAGCGCCCATTTCATCTAATTCTTTCGCACGTTTTTCTAAGTCTTGTACAGCAATCATATCAACTAACAATTGTTTACCATGTTTATGTGCTTCTTCAACTGCACCTTTAATTGAAGCATCTTCTGCAACACCTAAGATAGTCACAACATCTGCGCCAAATTTAATAGCTTGGCTTACTTCATAGTCTGCTGCATCCATAATTTTTAAATCAGCTAACACTTTCGCATTATTAATATTTTCATTTAAATGTTGAACAGCTGGTAATCCTTCATTAATAACGATAGGTGTACCAATTTCTACGATATCCACATATTCTTCAACTTTTTTAGCTAATTCCGCTGCCTCTTCTTTATTTAGTAAATCGATTGCTAATTGTAATTCCATTACAAACATCCTTTCATATCATAGTCGTAGTAGTATAAATACCCATGTTAAATATTATTAAACCTTTAAATCACTTCAAATTATTATTTATAAATAAATTGAGCATAGGTATACAATTCAGTCGTTCTTTTTAGTAAAATAGATAGATACACACATTGTATGGTTGTAAGGAGTGAACGTGTTGGAACCCATTAAAGCTGAAGAAGTACAACGATTGTTAACTACATTTGAAAACAAACCTGTCTATTTGCATGTTGAAACGACGAATGGTGCATATGCTAATCATTTTGATCAACGTGTGTTTAATGCAGGTACGTTTTTGCGAAATATACAAGTCACATATGAACATGCGCAACTAAAGGGCGGAGATAAAGATCCATTTCGTGTTGGATTGAAACTCCGTGATGGAGGTTGGGTATATGTGCAAGGCCTGACTCACTATGAAATCAATGATAATAATGAATTTTTAATAGCTGGATTTAATTACGAAGGACAGTTGGCTGCAACGATTGAAATCAGTGAACAGCCATTCACAGTATAGAGGAGGAAGATTCATGAAAGATGAAAGACATGTACTAATGATATTTCCACATCCCGATGATGAAACCTTCTCATCTGCTGGGACAATCGCAAATTATATCGAAAACGGGGTGCCTGTCACTTATGCCTGTCTCACATTAGGACAAATGGGACGTAATTTAGGCAATCCCCCTTTTGCGACAAGAGAGTCACTACCTTATATTCGCGAAAAAGAATTAGAAGATGCTATGAAAGTGATTGGTATTACTGATTTACGTAAAATGGGTTTAAGAGATAAAACAGTAGAATTTGAACCACACGAGCAAATGGATGATATGGTAAAAACATTGATTAAGGAGACAAATCCATCAGTGATTATTTCATTTTATCCAAAATTTGCCGTACATCCAGACCATGAAGCAACAGCTGAAGCTGTCGTAAGAACAGTAGGACGTATGCCTAAAGAAGAACGTCCAAGACTTCAACTCGTAGCATTCAGTAATGATGCACCGGATATTTTAGGAGAACCTGATATATTAAATGACATTAGTCAATATAAAGAGATTAAATTAAAAGCGTTTGAAGCTCATAAATCTCAAACAGGTCCTTTCTTAAAACAATTAGCTAGCCCTGAAGTTGGCGGAGAAACACAAAGTTTTCTAGAAGTCGAACCTTATTGGACGTATCATTTCGACAATTAAAATCATTAGAGGAGGTACAATAAACGAATGACTGAATTTGATTTATCTACTCGAGAAGGTCGCTGGAAACATTTTGGTTCAGTAGACCCTATCAAAGGTACAAAACCCACAACTAAAAATGAAATGACTGACTTACAAAGTACACATAAAAACTTCTTATTTGAAATTGAAGAAGTGGGTATTAAAAATTTAGTATATCCTGTTAAAATTGATCAATTTCAAACAGCAGGTACATTTAGTTTCTCAACAAGCTTAAATAAAGATGAAAAAGGTATTAACATGAGTCGTATCTTAGAAAGTGTTGAGAAACATTATAATAATGGTTTAGAACTTGATTTCGATACACTATATCAAGTATTACGTACATTACAAGACAATATGCAACAGAACGCTGCGGGAGTAGACGTTTCAGGTAAATGGTTCTTTGATCGTTATAGTCCTGTAACTCATATTAAAGCAGTGGGTCATGCTGACGTTACTTACGGTTTAGCAATTCATAAAGATCAAGTAACGCGTAAAGAACTTACCATCACAGCTACTGTAACGACACTTTGTCCTTGCTCTAAAGAAATTAGCGAATACTCTGCTCATAATCAACGTGGTGTTGTAACAGTAAAAGTGTATTTAGATAAAAATTCTGAAATCATAGATGATTACAAAGAAAAGATTTTAGATGCAATGGAAGCAAATGCAAGTTCTATTCTCTATCCAATTTTAAAACGTCCAGATGAAAAACGCGTAACAGAACGTGCATATGAAAATCCTCGATTCGTTGAAGATTTAATTCGTTTAATTGCTGCAGATTTAGTAGGTTTTGACTGGATTGATGGCTTTGACATTGAATGTCGAAACGAAGAATCCATTCATCAACACGATGCATTTGCGAAATTAAAATATAGAAAATAACATTAGAATTTATAAATGAAAACAAGTTACAATCGAGGAAGATTGTAACTTGTTTTTTACATTGCGTTAAATATATCAAGCTCTTTAATATTATGTCGTGCTATAATATATGTAAATTACAATTGAATGCAAAATGTTAATAAATAAAGGAGTAAATAGCATATGCCACTTACAATTAAAGAATTACACGATATATTAGGGGGGGAATTATATGATGCAAAGAATAAAGAAAATAATATAATAAATAATTTTGAAAACTGGTTTCCTTTTATACATAATAAAAACACAGCATATATCTCTCCAAACAAAAAAACTTGGCGCCGTTTTGGAAGATCGCCAAATGCTAAAGAAGGAAATGAATATATTAGGAAAGATAAAGAAGATCTTGGACTAATAATAACCGAGCATTACGTTTCTAATATGTCTTATAAAATTCCACAACTTGTTGTAAAAGATTCTGCACAAACCTTAAGTAACTTAGCTGAAAAAATGAGAATACAATATAAAAATCCAGTAATAGCAATCACTGGATCAATGGGTAAAAGTTCTACAAGAATGTTTATTAGCGCTGGTTTAAAAGATTATATGCCATTACAGAATAGATATAATAATAATATTCGTTCAGCAGTATATTTATTACTATGTAAATTAATTAGACAACCAAATTTTGCTGTTTTAGAAGTCTCATTAAATGCATTAAATGCTGTAGGAAACTCTTCTTATTTAATCAAACCGAATATTGCTATTGTTACAGGTATAGGCGCTGCTCATATGTCTACTTTTAAAGATATTTTAAATATAGTAGAAGTTAAAGCAAGTATTTTTGATGGATTAGATTCTAATGGTATTGCAATAATAAACAAAGATACTTTACATTCTGATATTTTAATTAATCGTGCTAAAGAAAACACTAAAAATGTTATAACATATAGCACTTCAGATTCAAATGCAACTATATATCCAAAATCTATTGAATATAATAAAGGATTCACTGATATAACTGTCGAATTTGAGGGGAATGAATATACTTATCGAATTAATTCAATAAGTAATGGAATGGTTGAAAATTCTCTAGCTAGTTTTGCTGCTTTAACTCAATTGAATATACCTTTACAAAAAGCTTTAGATAACTTAATTACATTTAAACCATTTGAAAAAGTTTTAAATTTAAAAGAAATAAAAACTTCAAAGTTTCGTGTTAACTTAATTGATGACACACATAATGCTTCATTACCAGCTATGATAAATGCAATAAAAGCTTTTGACACTCAAACCAAGTTTTTTAAAGGGAATAAAATTATTGCAATTGGAAAAATTAGTGATTTAGGTAAACATTCTAGAAAATTACATTTACAGCTTGTTAATGTACTTGAAAATAGTAATGCTGATTATATTTTATGTATGGATGACGATCTAAAAGGAGTAGTAACTAGAGTTAAAAACAAACATATAACTTGGTATTCTAATAGATTTTTGATGGAACAAGATTTATTATATCTATGTAATAATGATTCAATAACATTATTAAAATCTTCTGCAGGAGGAACTGAGTTCCCTAAGCTTGCTAAAGATTTATCCAATAACTTACTTACTTATCAAAAAGATAACTCTAACAGCTCATTATTTGATGGCCAATCTATAAATGGTCGTAGTTATATTATTGTTAATAATAATGACTATAAAATTATTGAACAATATAATTCTGAGAATTCTTCTACTATTGAAGGTTTAGGCCCAATTTTTAATTACTTAAAAGGTATAGATGATAATATAAAAAATGAAACAGTTACTATAGGGAATTGGGCAACTAATAATAATATATATTATGAGGGAAAAGAAACAAGCACTTATAATTTGATGAAAGATATGTTGAATTCACCTATGTATTCTCCAACTTATGAATTATCTAAGTATTTATTCAAAAATGGGCTACATAGAGATGAATATATAAACTCTATAATAAAAAAACTAGATTTATCTAATTCTGTTGCTATCAATTTAACTGGTAGACACACAATAAAAGAACGTCAAAGTTTTACAGTTAATGATTTATATTCAATTCTTAAATCATATAAAGACAATTTATTTAAATTCTCTAACAAAATTATTATAGGAAGAAAATATAAAAGTGGCATAATAAAAGGAGATAAACAATCGATTATATTTACTTCTTATCCTTCAGTTAAAACGATTGAGACACTTTTTCACTCTCAATATTAAGAATAAAGGAGACCAATAGTGATATATTCAGTAGGAAATAATTTAGGTCGTAAATTAACTGGTATAGAAAAAGCAATGATTAATAGATTAAATCTATTTAAAAAAAATTCAATTTCAAATAAATTGATATTTGTTTCATGGTCACCAAGGCTTTATTTACACGCTCAACTATTAAAAATCAATCAAAATGATGTTTTTAGTTTATACGATGTACTTCAAGACAGTTTAAATGTTAAAGAAAAATATTTTAATTGGATAAACTATTGGGAAAATGATTGTAACTATACTCTTAAATACGTTGTAGATACCAATGATATCAAAATTTATAAAAATGGATTGTATAAAATGTACGTTCATTTCGTAGATTCAAATTATAATATTTTAGATTATATTAATTATTTTGATATAAAACAACGTAAAATTCGTAGAGATTTATATGATACTAGAGGTTTTTTAAGTTGTACTAAAGTTCTAACAACTAATCAGAAAGTTGTTATGGAACAATATTATTCACCTAGTAAGAATGTTAAATTTGAAAAATATTATAATCCAGAAGATAAAATTCCTAAAGTACAATCTATAATATATTATGCATCTGATGGAATTAAATTTTTTGAAGATAATAATTCATTATTATCATTTGCGATAGAAACATTATACGAATCTGGAGACTTATTTTTAAGTGATAAAAACATTAAAACCTCTCCTATTTTTAATAAATGTAACATTAAAATACCAGTTGTAGCAATATTGCATAGTACTCATGTTAAAAACATTAACAACGTTTATGATTCAGAAATTAAAAACACGTATAAACCTTTATTTAATAATTTAACAAGATATTCTGGAATAATAGTATCAACTCATCAACAAAAAATCGATGTATCTATTAGAATAAATAATGTTATTCCTGTTTATACTATTCCAGTAGGTTATACTGAAAATAGTTCTTTTAATAATGAAAACAAAAATTTAACAGATTCAAATAAAATTATTTCTATAGCTCGATATTCTCCAGAAAAACAATTAGAACATCAAATTGAACTTATCTCTAAACTAGTAAAAGATTTTCCTAGTATTCAATTACATCTATATGGTTTTGGTAATGAACAGAAAAAATATGAAACTTTAATTAAGAATTTAAATTTAGAAAATAATGTTTTTTTACGTGGCTTTATTCAGGATTTAGATCAAGAAATAGAAACTGCATATTTGTCTTTAATAACTAGTAAAATGGAAGGATTCAATCTAGGTCTATTAGAAACAATAGCTAAAGGTATTCCTCCTATTGGCTATGATTCAAAGTATGGCCCTTCAGATCTAATTATAAATAAAGAAAATGGTTTCTTAATTAGTAAAAATGATAAAGAAAAATTATATCATTGTGTAAAAGAACTACTATATAACGTTAATTTGAGAAATGAATTTTCTAAGGCTTGTAAAAAACATGCTAACAATTTTAATGAAAATAAAGTTATTGATAAATGGCAACTTTTTTTAAAATCTATTTTAGGTTAATTACAACTATAAATAGTTAAACTAATACTTCTTTTAGATTAGTCATTATGTATATAAATTAATTGACTGAGTTATTTCATGAAGTTAATATGGTTAAATAAACAATTAAATAACTAAAAGAAGAGGCTAGGACATAATTCCTAGCAAAATAGCCAGTAAATGACTTTTTTATAAATTCATTTACTGGCTTCTTTATTTACAATACTTCGTATTGTTGGCTCGCTTTCTTAGGGGACAGCTTCAGCCTGTAGCTTTTCCTGTTCCCTCAAGCGTCTCGCCAAAATACTTTATGCTTATATGTAATTTTACATTGAAATACTTTTAAAAAATAAGGGCTTTCGTATAATTTAATAAATACCAATTAACCAAATTAATGAGGTGCATTATGTGTAAAGAATATAATATGACTCAACTTACTCTACCAATGGAAACTTCAGTACATGTGGCTATCACAAAATTAAAAACCTTTTTATAAAACGATGAATCGATTTAGAGTTATTCCAAATGTAGATGCTTTATTAGAATCATTATTTATTCAATGTCATAGTCAGTATTTGAAACAACATCTTATAGATGATTAGGCTATTTTTATTGATGGTACGAAAGTTGAGGCGAATGCCAATCGATATACCTTTGTATGGAAAAAAGTTTTCAAAACTATGAGTCAAGAATGAATGCAGATTCTAAAGCACTCTATCATGAATTGGTAACAAATAAAATCATACCTGAGATTAAAAAAGATCACGATAATGACTTAACAAAGGAAGAAATAGATTTGATTGGTAGTCATTTGGATAAAGAAATCGAAGATTTAAATCAACATATCGATAATGAAAAATGTACTAAAATAAGAAAACAAATACGGCTCAAAAGAACTAAAATTAAACAATACAAAAAGCAAATTAATGATTACTCTGGGCGAAAGCATAAATACGACGTCCAAAAATCTATTTTAAAGGATAGAAATAGTTATTCTAAAACAGATCATGATGCCACATTTATGAGAATGAAAGAAGATCATATGAAAAATGGACAACTCAAGCCAGGTTATAATTTACAAATAGCGACAAATTCTCAATTCGTTTTATCTTATAATGTGTATCAAAATCCGACTGATACAAGAACGATGATACCATTTTTAAATTCAATTCAAGAGACCTACGGTATGTTTATAAAAGATAAAACTAAAAAATATAAAAGTGACATCTTTAATACTCAAAATTGGGATTATGACGAAATTAACGATGAATATATTTGTCCAAACAATAAGCGATTAGATTTTAAAAACATACCTATCGTCATGATAAATATAGTTTTAAACGGGACTTTAAATTATATGAATGTGATGATTGTTCAGAATGCCTTCTGAAACACCAATGTATGAAATTTAATTCAAAAACGAATAAAAAAATAATGAAAAATTATAATTGGGAATATTTTAAAGCCCAAATTAATAAAAAGCTTTCAGAACTAAAAACAAAAACTATCTACAGTCAAAGAAAAATTGATGTGGAACCTGATTTTGAATGTATGAAGGCTATTTTGGGTTCCACTCGAATATCTGTTAAAGTTAAAAGAGAACTAGGATTTGTGCTAATGGCACTTAATATAAGAAAAGTGACAGCTTAGCGAGCTGAAAATAATCAAAAAATTATAAAAAAGACAATTTCTATCTTATTTCAATAGAAATTGTCTTTTCTCACTTATCCAGAAACTTTATGTCCCGGACCCTTTTAATGTAATTCTATCTTTTTAAAAACTAAAATATACTTAAAAAATACATTAATTAAATAAAATGATTTATCACTAAGAGAAAATAAATATAAAAATTTAGAAATTATAAAACAATAAAATTAAAAAATGTTCATCAAAAATTTATATAATTTTACTTAGCACTATAAAACTAAACATCTAAAAAATTAAAAATCTTTAAATAAATGAAAAAATATAAATAAACCATAGTTATTAATTTTATTTATAAGATTCTAGAATTTTAATCATTCTTTTCTAATATATTATATATGATAACCAATTATTTTAAATAATAATTTTAAAACAATACTCAAAAATTCGAATTGTTATTTAAAAATACATCTTGTACTAATAATTATCACAAAATGTATTTTTTTCATCTACTTATAAAGAGTTAAAAAGTATTTTTGATATACAATACAAGAAAAAATTTTTAGGTAATTCACTGATTAACGTTCCATACAAATTCTACTAAATATAGAAATATATTTATTTTTTAAAAATTTTTCGAAATTGTACGTATCCAGAAACATAGTGTTCAATGTCATCTATTCTCACTCGATACCCATGATGTTTGATAAAGAAGCTACCAAGAACTCGACTAGGCTTTTTAAAATACATTGCTACTTCGGGATAAAAGAAACCAGTACGTTGATAATCAGCTCTTGTATGAATCACATCAACTAGTCTTTGTTCATCTACTAAATTATTCACTACATAATCAAAGCCTGTTTCCTTAGCTTTTTGGATTAATTTATATGTTGCCATTAACATTTCTAAAAATGTTGGGAATGTTGTTTCACGTTGCTCAATATAATCTAAATAATTATTAACATTCTTAATACCAAACTCAAAATATTCTTCTTTAGGAGCGATTTGTACTAATTCATTTGTACAATAACCTAGCCAATGATCATGATATTGCCAATACTCCTTTTTTATAAAATGATCTAACAATTTTTTAACAACATTTAACCAAACTTCATCATTATCTTGCTGATATAATCGTAACAAAGCTAATGCTGCTTCACCATCATAATAAATAATTCTAAATTTTTCTTTCACGGTTAAATCTGGATAGTTTAAAATATGAGTTGTTTCATAAGTGGATTTGTTAATCATAGATAAGATACCACGAGCAGTTTTTTGAGCAATATTAAGATAATAATCATTTTTTCTATATTTTAAATATTCACAAATTGCGAATATAAATGCTGCATTTTGCCCTAGTTTAATTTCATTAATTTCTTCAGTATCATCAAATATATATCCTATATTATCTTTTTCATAAAAATTATTTTCTATTATATAATCTATTGCTCGCTCTACTGGTGATAAATTTTCTCCTATATATGCTAATCCTTCAACTAATGCATATGTAGAAGAAGAATGTCTCAATATATTATAAAAGTTTATCTCATTATCAAAATGAGGAAAATAACCATAAATATATCTTCCATTATCTAAAATCATATTTTTTAAAAAATGTGTGCCGCTTTTTATCAATTTATCTATTTCTTTATATAGGTCCTGTGTTTTTCTTAAACCTTTTTTGTATCCCTCGCTATATAGTTCGAAAACATCCTTTTCCTCTAACATAAACCCTTTGGTATAAAATTTAATAACTTCTTTATTTTCATAGAAATCATAATTAAAACTTTTCTTATGATTTGTATATTTTCTTAAATAATTATTAATATTTCTTTCTGACAAAATCATTTTCTTTTTACCATTATTTTCTATTGGTTTAACAAATGCATTGGCATTGATTTCCTCTGGTAAAAATGATAAATCCCAATAATCGTCAAAAGCTACACCAAAATCTACATAATTTCTTCTTGTTTTAATTATTTCATTACTCACTTTTTTAAATAATATTTTTTCACTTTTTATAACAATATCTAACTTTATCCAAATTGGATATTTTCCAGTTTTTTTTCTAAATTTCTGTATCTCATTTATAACATTTCTTTTAAGATAATTTGGTTTTTTTAATAATTTGACAGTAGCTTTAATATTAGAATTTCCTAAACTAAGAAAAATTTTATTTTTAATTTCAGTAGTATTTTCTATATAACTAATTAATTTATCTACTCTACTTTCTATATCCATTTATTTATCTCCTATTACAAAACTTATTTTATTTATTAATAGAAAATTAAAAGCCAGGCCATTTAGACCTAGCTTTTAACTTTTAACTAATTAAAATAACATAATTATTTTTCTTTGTTTTCTTTTTTACGACGTTTGCCTAATAGTAAAGCACCTAAACCAGCAAACATTGATCCAAATAAAACACCATTAGAATTATTTTCACCAGTATCTGGTAATTTTTTATCTGAATCTGAGTCGCTATCTGAGTCTGAATCTGAGTCGCTGTCGCTATCTGAGTCAGAGTCTGAATCGCTGTCGCTGTCAGAATCTGAATCTGAGTCTGAATCACTGTCTGAATCTGAATCGCTATCGCTGTCAGAATCTGAGTCTGAGTCACTATCTGAGTCAGAGTCGCTGTCGCTATCTGAGTCAGAGTCGCTATCGCTATCTGAGTCAGAGTCTGAATCACTGTCTGAGTCAGAGTCTGAATCACTGTCGCTATCTGAATCAGAATCTGAATCGCTATCGCTATCTGAGTCTGAATCGCTGTCGCTGTCTGAGTCAGAGTCGCTGTCGCTGTCTGAGTCAGAGTCGCT
>NZ_JBXWKZ010000022.1:0-39015 GCF_058191515.1 Staphylococcus sp. CoH_129_LAB_1
ATAAAGAAGCCAGTAAATGAATTTATAATAAACTCATTTACTGGCTAATTTGTTAGAAATTATGTCCCAGCCTCTTCTTTTTTACTTCTTATTAATTACTTTAATTCCCTCTTGAGTACCGATAATCGCTTGTGATGTCATATCTAAAAAATAACCTGTTTCTAGAACACCTGTGAGATGAATTAAATATTTATGTAACTGATAAGGGTCAATCTTACTCTTTAATTCACAGTCTAAAATATAGTTTCCATTGTCTGTAATAAACGGTATATCCTCATTCATTCTTCTTTCTACTGATATATCATTATATGCTTCAATTTTTTTAGATATAAGTAACCAGTTAAACCTATCGACTTCAATAGGTAACTTGAAGGTTTCACCTAAATAATTTACAATTTTACTTTCGTCTGCTAAAACTATAAATTTCTTTGCCATTTCATCAATGACTTTTTCTCTGAATAAGGCACCTCCGCCCCCCTTAATAAGGTTTAAATCAGAATCAATTTCATCTGCACCATCAATAGCTAAATCTATATAAGTAATATCATTAATATCAACTACATTTATATTATATTGTTTTGCAAGAAATTCACTTTTATTAGATGTACACACACCTGTGATATTTAAATTTTCTTGTTGAATACGCTCTGCGATTTTAGGAATCAATAGTTCAATTGTACTTCCTGTTCCAATTCCAAGAATCATATTATCTTGAATATGAGCCACTGCATCATCCGTCGTCATTAATTTGAGTTCTTTCGCATCCTTCATCGGTACTATAACTCCTTTTCTTATACTCACTTATTATTTTACACTAGACTTTTTAAAATACCTAGGTCTATTTTACTTTTGATAAATATAGTAAAATAATAAATATTAAAAAAGGAGACAATAATATGATTCCTATATATGCGATTTCAACCGGTAAAATTGAAACCTTAAACTATGATCAAAAACGTCCCATGCGTACTGCTTTAAACAAAATAATGTTTTCTGGGAAAATGTGGTTATCTCATACGGGGTTTAGCGAAGATGAACAGGCCTATAAGGACCATGGTGGACCACACAAAGCTGTTTGCTGTTTTAGTAAGATGAATTATGCAATGTATAAAAATGATATAAATGAATTACCTGATTATGCAATGTTTGGTGAAAACTTGACTCTCGTTGATCTCGATGAAAGCGATGTGTACTTTGGAAATCAATATCAATTAGGAGAGGCAATTGTAGAGGTTTCTGAAATACGTGAACCTTGTTCGAAAATTCAAAAAAAATATGGCATCAAAGACTTAGTTAAGCGAATGTCATCCTCGGGTAAAACAGGATTTTATATGCGCGTTTTAAAAGAAGGTTATGTGCATCAACAAGATCATTTAATACTTCTTAAAACTGCTGAAGCTACTACGCGCTTATCCGTTCAAAATTTAAATGATATTTATTATAATGACCGTGACAATATAGAACGTTTAAACAAAGCTATTAATAACCCTTACTTATCTCCTAAACGTATTGAAAAATTAAAAATATTAAAAGAGAAAGCAATGAAAAAATAAAAACATACCATTATCACTTAATGTAATAGTGGTATGTTTTCCGGATAAAACTAAAGTTTTTTCTCTGAAATATGATATATTGTCTTTGCATAAAATGGAGTATTAGCTTTTAGAATTGATTTAGCATTGTTGCTCTCATTATTAATATCATTAGGTAAGTATTGTGTTTCTAGCGCTACACCTGAATGAGGTTTATAAATATTAAAATCACTTTTCCATTCTGATGTATCGTTAAAAGTAAAAATCACTATATTAGTCATTGTTGTTTCTACATCTAACGCAAACTCATTGTTTTCAATGATAAGGCGATGATGACCAATATCAAATGGATGATCGATTCCATTATTAAAATGTATTTGTTCTTTGATTTGCTTATCTTCAGAATTAAAAATATCTTGAAATTGAATAGGACGATGCTTAAATCGTTCTAACAAATCAATAGGTTGTTGACTAGAGATAAGATGATTCTGATCAATAGGATACATTTTTAATTGCTCACTTGTTATAGCGTGATTATCAATAACATTGTTATCCCTATTTAGATTAAAGTACACGTGGTTGGTAGGATTAAATAACGTATCTTCATTCGTTATTGCTTCATATTCAATCGTCCAACGGTGTTCAACGTCATACGTATGTATAACCTTAATCGTCATATCTCCAGGATAACCATCGTCTTTTGATTGTATTTGAAGTTTAAACACAACTTTAACATTTGTTATATTATTTTGTATTTCATAATCAAACAATCGTCTATCTAAACCATTATTGCCACCATGAAGTTGATTAGACATTTCATTTGCTTCCAATTGATAGTGTTTATTATTCAAATTAAAAGAAGCATTTTCAATACGTCCTGCGTATCGACCAATAGTAGCCCCAAATCTATATGGATTTTCAGGGTAAAATTCATCCGCTTCTACCTTGTTACCTAACACAATATTATTATCATGATATTTCCAACAGACAATTCGTGCCCCATAGTTTGTAAATACAATATATGTTTCATCATTATCTATTTTAATTAAATCTATACCATGATTTTGTTTCTCTACTTTAACTATCATTACTTACGTCTCCCTCTCAACACACTCGATCAGGCTCTATTTGGCAAAATCATTATTAAAACTCCAATAATGCATACAACAGCACCTATGACATCATACTTATCAGGAATTTGTTTATCAAATATAAATGACCATATAATACTCATTACAATAAACACTCCACCATATGCTGCATAGACACGTCCAAAGGTTGGAAACACTTGAAATGTTGCAATCACGCCATATAAGATAAGTACAAGTCCACCAATACATCCTAACCAACTTGGCTGTCCTTCCCTTAACCACAACCAAATTAGATAGCCTCCACCAATTTCACAGAGACCTGATAATACAAAAATAAAAATTGAGTATAACATTTATTCACCAACTTTTAAAAAGTTAGTTTCATTGTAGCAAACTGTTCCAAATTCCATCTATTGCTTTTAGATTTTGATTTTATCATCAATACATATTGTTACACTTTTTTAATTAATATTCCATAGGTTTTATATAAACTTAAAAATGTAAACGTTATCTATCAAATGATTTTTCATTCTTCATTAATTAATTTAATATTTTCTAACTCTAACATTTTCCACTATAATAAAATTATTAAGAATTTAGACAAGCATCCAAAGGATTCATTTAAAGAAAGAGGTATTTATATTGGACTTTGTTAATAAATCAACAATTGAAACGGCTAAATCTTTATTAGGTGTTAAGATTATTTATCAAGATTGTACACAAACTTATAGTGGTTATATCGTCGAAACTGAAGCCTATTTAGGTTTTAAAGATAAAGCAGCACATGGATTTGGTGGAAAACAAACACCTAAAGTAACTTCTTTATATCAACGTGGTGGAACAATATATGGTCATGTTATGCATACACATTTACTTATTAATTTAGTGACACGTGAAGAAGGAATACCTGAAGGTGTCTTAATACGTGCTGTTGAACCTGAAGACGGTATCGAAACTATGAAAAACAATAGAAATAAATCTGGCTTCGAACTTACAAATGGTCCAGGAAAATGGACTAAGGCATTTAATATACCTAGAGCAATAGATGGTTCAACAATTAATCAATGTCGTTTATCTATTGACGTAAAGAACAGAAAAATTCCTAGAGAGATTGAAGAAAGTGCACGTATAGGTATTCCAAATAAAGGTAAATGGACTGAAAAACATTTAAGATATACTGTTAAAGGAAATCCATATGTCTCTAGAGCGAGAAAATCTGATTGTCTATCGTCAGAAGAAACATGGAAGTAACGCAACATTTAATAAAAAATCGCTTTTGAAAAGGTCATCCTTCTTCAAAAGCGATTAATATTATCCACGTTCAACTTTTAAGTGTCTTTGTTCAATCCAAGACACCAACTTACTATCAAAAACAATTTTACTTTGTTTTAATTCATTAATATCTTTAGCATCTAGCATTGTCATAATAGATTTCATATGTTCTATAAATGATTCTACATATTCAATGGTATTAGTAATACCGGCATGTTCTACTTGATTTAAAAATGGACGTGACATGCCAACAGCTTTTGCACCTAACGCTAAACTTTTAATTGCATCTAAAGGTGTTCGTAATCCGCCACTTGCAAACACATTAAGTTTATCTTGATAACTAGTGCTTTCAAGTAATGATTCTACAGTCGATTGGCCCCAATTTGCAAGGTAATCCATATCTTTATTTGAACGACGCTCATTTTCTATTGTGACAAAATTAGTTCCACCTTTTCCACTCACATCCACATACGTTACGCCTATATTTACTAAAGATTGTAATAATTCTTTACTCATGCCAAATCCTACTTCTTTAATAATAACAGGTACACTAACGCGTTGAACAATTTCTTCCACATTTTCTAACCATGTCGAAAACTCTCTATTTCCTTCTGGCATCACTAATTCTTGTGGTGCGTTCACATGTACTTGTAAAGCCTGTGCATCTAATAATTCAACTGCTTTGATAGCTTTATCTACTGGTACGTCTGCACCTACATTACTAAATATAGTACCATCAGGATTTGTTTTACGTACAATTCTAAATGATTCAGCCATCTTTGGGTTTCTTAAAGCGGCATGTGTTGACCCTACTGCCATAGCCAAGCCTGTTTCTCTAGCAACGACTGCTAACTTTTCATTAATCGTCTTAGTCCAGTCACTTCCACCTGTCATTGCATTAATGTACAAGGGATATGTCATATCAAAATTTGAAGTATGACTAGTTAAGTTTACTTGATTCACATTGATATTTGGAATTGAATGATGTACAAACCTCATACGGTCAAAATCTGATTGAGGGACATCTTGTTGTGCCATTGCAATTTCAACATGTTCATTTTTTCTTTGCTCTCTTTGGATATCACTCATGTAACAACCTACTTTCTTTAAATTGTGTTCTATATTAAAACCACTTTTTCTTTTTAAAGAAGAGAATTAATGCAATTGAAATGAGTAACATTATAGTTAAACAAATAAAATAACCATAATGCCATTTTAACTCTGGCATATATTCAAAGTTCATTCCATATACACCTACTATAAATGTTAAAGGAGAAAATATAACTGATACGAGTGTCAATACTTGCATAATACTATTCATTCTAAAAGAAGAATATGATTCAAAATTTTCTCGAATCTCATTTGTCATTTCTTGAGAGGTTCTAATAATATTATTTTGTTTAATAATATGATCATCAATGTGTTGAATATACATTGAATGTTTATAATCTACAATTAAGTTACCTTCAGTCTTAATTGTATTCACAAGTTCTTGCATTGGAAATAATACGCGTTTTATTTTTATAAGATTGGAACGTAATTGAAAGACATTGTCCATTACTTTTTTACTACGTGTATCATCTACATGTGCATCTTCAAAATTATATACCTCATCTTCAATGGTATAAACAAAATCAAAATATTTATCTACCATCATATCAAGGATATGTATAATGATATCAGCACAATCTAGATCTGGATCGTGTTTACTCGTATTCATCTTTACAACTTCCATTAGCGATTCAAAATGATGTTGATGATAAGTAATTAACGTTTTTCCTTCTAGAAATACGTTCAATGCTATAGGAGTAAAATTATCTTTATGCATACTATGAAATACCATGTATTGGTAATCATCATAAGATTTATATTTAACTCGTGGTACCCCTTTAATAGCATCTTCTAACTCTAAATAGTTAAAATTATAGTTTTCAATCAAAAAATCATTTTCATCGGGTGATGCATTTTCAAAATCCAACCATATGATTGTGGCATCGTTAGGTACATCATTGATTCGTTCAACTTGAGTTAATGGATCGTCCTTAGTTTGATAGCGAATTATCATGGTCATCTTTTTGTTTCCTCCTATTTAACCATACGGTTATCATTCTACCATGAATTAAATCTTGTGTATGTGTTATTTTATGTTAGTAAAGTATTTTTATAAAATTTTAAAGACGAGGTAAAAATATTATGAACTATCCATTTATTATCCATGAAAATGTAGCACCTTCTCAGGTTGATTTTAATCAACATATGCACGATGCAGAGTATAATTCAATTTTTAGTGAAGTTATTAGTAAATTTAATGATTACAATGGTTTATCAATAAAAGAAAGAGAAGCATTTAATTATACAACATTCACAGTAGAAGAACATACAACGTATTTAAAGGAATTACATTTAAAAGAAGCGTTTTCAGTTCAAGTTCGTATTTATAATTATGATGATAAACGTGTTCACTTTTTTTTAGAACTATTTAAAAACGATGAAACTTTAGCTGCAACAAGTGAAATAATGATGATGGGTATTAATCGTTCAACACGGCGCCCTGCTTCTTTTCCCACACATTATAAATCTAATATTCAATTATACTATGATTCTCAAGATGATAAACGTTGGCCAAAATCATTAGGACATCAAATTGGTATTCCAAATAAAGGAGAGATATAATGACTAACCCTACTTTTGAAATTTTAGAAAAAGCACTCTTTGATTTCAATGACACACTTAAACTACATTTAATTGAATTAAATGAAAATCGTTCATTATTTATGAATGGACCGAGTCAAGAACTTATTCAACGATCATTTAATATCAGTTTTTATCAAGGACAAAAACAAGCGATTGAAGCATTACAGAGAGAAATTAAAACTATTACAGATGAAAATGATTTAATAGATAGCTTAAAAAATTATTCTCAAAATGTTGAAAAACAGCTTTTAAATGTAATAGAGTTAAATACTATAGCTAATGACGCTCAAGAAAACTTGACATTAGCACAATCTCTCGACACATACTATCATTGTAAAGGTCAGCATTATATTATTAGTGAATTATTACTACAAGCAAATAAATCATCACTATAAAAGTATAGGACTAAAGTAAAATCTAAGTTGATTCTACTTTAGTCCTTATCATTATTCATGAATTACTTTATTTATTTGTTTAATCACTTTATGAGATTCATGAATTGGGAATAACGCAAAGTCGTGAAACATTTTTGGATACTCAAAAAATTGTATAGACTGATTATGAGTTTCCAATTCATATGTTAAGCGTTGCATATCTGGGTAATAAATTTCCTTACCACCACCAAACATAATAATTGGTGGTAATCCTTGTTTTATTCCATATATTGGAGAAATTAAAGGGCTCGATAATGGCTCTTTATTACTCCATACATTCAATATATTTTGAAGCCCTTGAATATTGACAAAGCGGTCTTTTTCTACCAAATCTTCAGTAATTCGAGGATTTGTCATTGTTGCATCAAGCATCGGAGAAATTAAAGATAATTTATATGGTAAGGGTTTTCCATTCAAAACTAATTGTTGTACATAACTTAGTGCAAGTGCTCCACCAGTCCCATCACCCATAATAACAATGTCTTTAGCATTGACTTCAGTTAATAATGATTCATATACCTCATTTATTGCTTTAAAAGTATCTTCAATATAAAATTCAGGTGCTTTTGGATATATCGGTAAAACAACTTCATGTAAAGTGTTTAGCGCAAGTTTATCCATTAATCTCCAGTGAAATGGAGATGGCTGCAATGTATTATATCCACCATGAAGATATAAAATTTTCTTTTTTGTTTCATGACGAAAATTAAATCTAAATACTTGCATATCACCTAAAGATAATTTGTCAAGATTTGCTTTCACATTTAAAGTTGAAGGTTGTTTATGCTTTGCTCTATTACTATCTTTTCTTCGTTCCATAAACGATTCAAAATCGTCTTGATTTTTAAATTGAATCGAACGATTATGTAGTAAATATTTATTAATAATTCTATTTACCATATGTGTCTTCATAAAATCTTACCCACCTTATAAATTAACGAAATTAATCAAACTGTATTACAGAAAACTAAAAAAACGATATAATAACATCTATATGATTAAAATTTAGATTTTTAGTTCATATAATTGCCTATTGCATATTAAATTCAGTATAAAATAGACAACCTTAGAACACAAATGAATGATAGCAAAGGAGTAATAATAATGACTACCCATAATAGATATCAAACAAATCGTCCCACATATGCTCGTGTTAACCAACAACCTTATTATGGTAAAAAGAAAAATTCATGGATAAGTTTAATTATACATATCATCATTCTTATACTTGTAGGAATCACTTGTTATAGTATGTATAAACAACCTATTCTAAATTTCGTTCTTGCAAATCAAGCAATCGATTTTTCAGAGATTAAAAATTTCCAAAATACGACTACTCAGATTGGACCACTCAATATTAATATTAGCGAAGTCGCTAACTTACATGGCGTAATAAATAAATTTATTTTAGCCTTTGATGTATTTTTCGTCTTATGTATTATTAGTATGATTATTTCAATTTTAACAATCGCATTTAATCGTACTATTCTAAAAATAACTAACTTCATTGTGATTACAATTGCATTGATTATTACCTTTTCTTTTAGCTATACGATTCAAATGCTAGGAAAACAAATATCTCAAAATTTAAATCATTTCTTCTTAAATTTAGAACCAAATCAAATTATCACCGAAGCAGATGCCATCCATAATGCATTGATTTTACTTTTAAGTAGTTTAGCACTGTTATTTATAAGCTTTTTCTTTAGAAGTCGTTATACTAGAATCAACTAAAAAAGTTCATCTCACATATATTGATAAAATAAAAAAAGGTATTGAACGTTTCTACGTTCAATACCTTTTTAATTAAAATTTATTACTTTCATTACGTATCATTCTGTCATGTTCTGCTTCTGCACCTTTTTTGCCTTTTAAGAATAAACTTAAAATAAACGCTAAGGCACTTAATGCTGTTGCAATCCAGAAAGCATCATTAATACCTTCAACAGAAGCCAATTTATTTACAAAAGTTAAAATAACTTTCATTGCGCCTTGTTGACCACCATATTGGGCTGCCATTTCACGTAAATGATCTTGAATAACTGGATTTGTTTTATCTAACTCAGTCGCAAATGCATTAAGATGATTTGTTGATTGAGTTGTCATTACAGTAACAAGAATTGCTGTACCAATTGAACCTGCTAATTGTCTCATTGTATTTAAGAATGCATTACCATGAGAAATTAAACGAGGAGGTAAAGCATTGATAGCTGCAGTCATTAACGGCATCATAACAAATGCCATACCTATCGAACGTATTACATAAATACTCATAATGTGAAGATAAGAAGTATCCATATTCAATTTTGTTAATTCATACGTTCCGTAAGTCATCACTGCAATACCGAATAAAGCAAGTGGTTTAAGACCAATAGTATCAAGTAATTTACCAGCCACAGGTCCTAATACACCCATTAATAATGATCCTGGTAATAATAGTAAACCAGAATCTAATGCTGAGAAACCACGTAAATTTTGAAGATATAATGGTAATAAAATCATACCTCCGAATAAACTCATCATTACTACCATGTTTATAACAGTAGTAAGTGTGTATGTTGGTGATTTTAGCACTTCTAAATTAAGCATTGGTGCTTTCATTGTTAATTCACGAATAACAAATAAGATAATGAAAACAGCACCAATTAAAAACATTATAATGATTTCAGTTGAACCCCATCCTTTATTACCAGCTTCACTAAATCCATATAATAAAGCACCAAATCCAATTGTACTATATACGATACCACGATAATCTGCTTTGGGATTGATTGTTTTTTGATAAATTTTGAACCATGCTAATCCAAATAAGAAAGCAAGTAGTCCTAAGATAAACATCATATAGAACATAACATTCCAATGATAATTTTGGACGATGTAACCAGATAATGTTGGTCCAATCGCTGGAGCAAGAATCATTGCGATACCCATTGTTCCCATTGCCACACCACGTTTTTCAGGTGGGAAAATAGTAACAATTACATTAGATCCTAATGGCATTAATATACCTGCACCAATCGCTTGTAAAACACGTCCTCCCATCATAATTGGGAAGTTAGTTGAAATACCACAAACTAATGAGCCAATTGTAAATAATAAAAGCGCTATTAAAAATAGCTTACGATATGAATATTTATTAAATAAAAACGCACTTATTGGTATTAAAATACCGTTTACTAACATAAAGCCTGTCATCAACCATTGTCCAGTTGAAGCAGAAATATTGAACTCTGTATTAATTCTAGGTAAAGCTACATTAAGTAATGTTTGGTTTAAAATTGCGATAAACATACCAAACAACATAGCAGTTAAAATTTTACCTCTTGTAATCCCTGTACCGAAGACAAAATCTTGTGTTTGATTTTTTATACGTTCGTTCACACGTCCTTCTTGTGAATCAGGATTAATAGGTTCATAAATAGAATCTTTGGAAAGATGTTGATTATTAACATCTCTATCATTATGATTTACTGTATCTTCAGAATGAGCATTGCGTTGTTCATCGTCTGAGTAATGTAAGGAATGTGAAGTTTGTTTTTGCTCAGGATGAATTTGTTCTGAAGATGAATCTTGTTGCTCTTGTTCTTCTTCAAAATGATTTTTTCTTTTATCATTATTGATATCGTTATCTTCCTTATAATGAGATTGATCATTATTAAAGTAACGATTTTTCTCTTCACTGATCTGAGGAGATGATGCATTCTTTGCATCGTTATTTTGTTCTAAGTCACTCATTTTAAATTTAGATGGATTATTTTGACTCTTAGATTCTTCATTTACTTGTTGTCCCTTTGATTGATTTAATTTAGATTTATTACGTGATTTCAACACGAATAAATTAATTAAACCAACTAAAATGACCGCTACAACGATATATCCAATAATGAAGGCCATTGTCATTTTATGACCCCCTTAATCTTTATGGATTTTTACTTCAGCGTTCATTCCAGGAACAACATTTGTAGAAGGTTGTGAATCTAAAGAAATTTTCACAGGAATCACTTGTGAAACTTTAGTATAGTTACCATCACTGTTTGAAGATGGCATCAATGAAAAGCTATTTGCAGTTGCTTTTCCAATTTCTTCAATTTTACCATCAATTTTAGAATCTTGACCGTCGATTGTTACATCAACTTTGTCACCTTTTTCGATGCTGTCGATGTCATTTTCGTCAATATTAGCTGTAATATATAAATCATCTAAATTATATGCATAAGCAATTGGTGTGCCTGCTTGAGCCATAGAACCTTTCATTCCGTCAGTTTTTGCAATTGTGCCATCTTGAGGCATTTTAATTTTTTGGTCTTGAGTTTGACCATCTTGACCTTGTGCAGTTACTTCTGCAACTGTGTCACCTTTTTTCAATTTATCGCCTTGTTTTGCGTCAAAAGATTTAATTTGTCCTGATGCTGGACTTGCAATTTTAATTTGATTACTGTCAACTTTAGCATTATCAGTCGTTACATAACTCGTTGCATTATGATAGAAATAAAATCCAACTACTCCAATAATAGCTAAAGCAACAATAGTAATGATATTAATTAACACCATTTTCTTCATTGAAATTTCCTCCTATTTGCTTTTAAAAATCACTTTATATATTATAAAGACATATCAAATAAAAATACACCAACAAAACTTAAAAATTTGTCGGTTATTCTTTTCAATTTAGGTGACCTACATGAAACTAAAAGCTAAATACAAAATTATAATAAATATGATTAACTTGCTTGAATTATATCCTTTCGAACAAATTTCAATTAAAATGATATGTGCTGAAAGTCAAATTAATCGTTCAACATTCTATGATAATTTTCAAGATAAATATGATTTATTGTCTACAATCCAAAGCTATCATTTAAGCAAATATGAAAAGTTATTAAAAGCACTTTCAAATAATTTTCATAATATAAAAAAAGAGCCTGAAAAAGTGTTTAAGTTCTTCTATATTATTCTTAAATATGTGTATAGAAAGAAAACATTTTTTCACGCTGTTTTTATTTCAAATCCTAACAGAAGTTTAGTTATGGACTACTTAGAAATTACAAAGAAATATTACGATAAAATTTTAGTCGAAAATGAAACTTTAATTCAAAATAGAGGTCTTTTTATTTCTTATACAATTAGTGGCCAAATTGGAGTGATTCTTTATTGGCTGAGAAGTGGTTGCCAAGAAAGCCCTGAAGAAGTAGCAAATTCTTTATTATCAAATACAATCAAATTACAGAGACAATAAAGAAGAGCCTGAGACATAGTGTTGATATATCCTTTCAAATCAAAGTTTTCAAATTTTTAATGTCTACTTTGAAGGAGTATATCAGTGAGTTGTCTCAGGCATATTTAATATTTCAACAGTTGAGAACTGAATTTAAAATAATTTTTATCCCTCTCCCTATTTATCTTTTGATTTGAATACTTGGAAATTAATAAGATGTAAAAACACAAGTATCACAATCGCGCTAATAATGATTGTAATATAAGGAGTACTATTATATTCTCCTTTTAGATTAACCAAAGGCGTGACAATACCTCCAAATAAAAATTGTACAAGTCCTAATAAACTCGAGGCACTCCCATTACCAGTGGTACTTTCCTCCATCGCAATAGAAAATCCTAAAGTAGCTACACCTGTAACTGGAGCTACTAAAGTTACAAAGCCAATCACTAAAAAAATAAATGGTCCATGTTGAATAAGTGTTAATGAAACAATACATACCCCAATAATTTGGATACATGTTAATAGCCTTAAAAGTGTTTGCGTATGAATAAAATCCACTAATTTTCCTGTTAATTGACTAGAGATGATTAATGTTATTCCTATTCCAGCAAACATCCAACTAAAATGAAGCGGTGATACACTATAAATTTTTTGAACTAAAAACGGTGAGGCAGAAATATAACTAAATAGTAAAATAAATGAAACGCCTTGTATTAACATTGGTAGCACAAATCGTGGGGTACTTAATAAGTTTTTAAAATTTTGAAATATTACTTTGATACCGCTACTATCTCGATATTCTAGACTTAAGGATTCAGGTATCTTCATTAGACTCCCCATTACCATTAATATTCCGAAGATGGTTAATATTACAAATACTACTCTCCAGACTGCTACACTTAAAATGATACCTCCAAGTGCAGGCGCAATAACCGGAGCAACACCATTAACTAGCATTAATAAAGATAAAAATTTAGTTAATTCATTACCATTATATAAATCACTTGCAATGGCTCTTGAAATCACTGCTGCGCCTCCACCAGTAATACCTTGTAACAGTCTTAAAACAATCATAATCCAAATATTATGAACAAATATAATTCCTAGGCTTGCAAAAGTAAAAATGATCATAACGATAATTAAAGGTTTTTTACGCCCCATACTATCAGAAATCGGTCCTACAAATAAATTACCAATTCCAAGACCTATCATAAAAAACGATAATGTCAATTGAGCATTAGCTGTCGTAGTATTAAAATCATTTTTCAATTCAGGTAAACCAGGCAGAAACATATCAATCGCTAAAGGTCCTATAGCAGTCAACATACCTAGAATAATAACGAACAACAATGAATGCTTATCTTGGTTATGTCTGTGTTCCATTTAAATATTCTCCTTAGTGTCTATTTAAATTTTATAATTTGTAATGTTCCATTATCACTATCTTCTGCTATTTCATAAGTGACATATTCTATTTCTCCACGTTGATTAATTTGTTGTACTTTAGCTTTAATAATATCTCCACTTTGAGTTGCACTTATCAATTGAGAAAACTCAAAGTGTTTTGAATCATTCAAATGATTTTTCACATCTAAATATGCATCAGAATTATTTTTTAAAAATGGACTTACTACATCGAGATTTTGTCCATTAATAGCATTATTTAGAGCAGAAGCATATTGATTAAAAAATGGTTCTAATGTATGTCTAAGTATACTTTCTTCTTCTGTTTTCTTTGAAATATAATTAGAAATTTTGTCTTCATCAAAATCCAGCGTTGCACTATTAATGTTTCCTAAATCTTTTGCCTTTATTGTTTTACTTGTAGACGTAAATATTTTATCTTTCACCTGACCTGAAGCTGAAACATTAATATCTTTATTTTGAGGATATGGACCATATTCTTTTGACGCATCATATTTCATTTCTTTACCATTAATAGTTACTTTTAATGTATTTTCATCTAAATCATTTTCACCCTTTAATTTAACTTTAAGTAGTGCTTCGTTAAAGTCCTCACTAACATCCACAGTATTTCCCTTAGCATATCTGAAATCAAATTTCATTTGCCCTGTAAAATGACCATATTCCGTATCTTTCTCAGTATCAATAGCATATACGCCTGGAATGTATTCACCAATAGAAGTCTCTTTATTCGCCTTTGCACTAATAACTCTATGCTTTCCATCAGCTTTAAATTTATATGTTGTATCTAATTTAGGTTTAACGATAACATTTTTTGTAGGCGCCCTATAGCTCATATTATTAAAAATTAAAAAACGTGTTCCATTTTTACTAATTTTCAATACGTTTTCACCTTTTTTGTTTTGGATATAGGCAGAATCATTATTATTACTTTTATTTAATTTATCTGTTGTTTGTTTGACGTCATGTATAAATTTCATCATTCCAACTTCATCTTTGATATATTGAATATAAACGCTTGCCTCTACATCATCTACAGCAACTTTTTTCGTGCTTAAGAGTGTAGCTACTTTTTGAGCATCATTATTATCAATCGCATTTACAAGAATTTTAGTTTGAGCTTCAGGAGAATTGAAATTTCTTAATAATACAAAAATAATAACTATTAAAATAATAATAAAAATTATAATAACCCATGGAATAAATTTCTTGAATTTTAAATTAGGTTGCTCTGATTGAGAAGATGATATTGTTGGTTTAATTTTTTCTTCTAATATTAAATTTCCACAATTAGAACATTGCTTATCATTTTTATTTAACTCTTGACCACAATATGGACATCTATTCATTTTATCACCAACTTTCTTTCATAAGATGCAATTAGTTCACATTTTTCTACTCAAATATTATAACCTTTTTATTAATTGAGATAACTATAGTAGAATGTTTATACTTCTTTTGCATTGAAATGCTTTACACGTTCATCTATAACGTAAAGTACACTCAAAGCTTTTTCTATATCTTTACTTGATAAGTCTTTTACCATATCATTTACAATTTGGCTAATCATTTCATTATTTTCTTCAATATACTGACGCCCTTTTTCAGTTAAAATAATATATTTTAAGCGTTGATCTATTTTATCATTAGGCTTTTGCAAAGCAACAAAGCCACTCTCTATTAGCTTTTTTATACGACGACTTACCGCCGCTTTATTAACGCCTTGTTTTTCAGTAATTTCTGTTATAGATAAAACGTGATGATGATTCAGTAATCGTAGTACGTTCGATTGCTCAATAGAAATACCATATTTTATTTGTTGCTCTTTTAAAAGTTTAGCCGTTAATGTATTTGTATCATCTATGAAATGTTTCATAAATTCAATATGATTTTTTGAGATTCTACTCATTACAAATCTCCTTGCTTAGATAGTTTCATATACTGTGTCATTACTTTTTATACTCTGTTAAATAATATCAATAATTTTTCACGTTGAAAACAAGTAAAAAAATATAATAGTTGCTAAATTGTGACTCTTTCAATTACATTAAATATATAAACAGATATGAGGTTATCAAATATGCTAGCAATAATTTTATTATTTATTGTTTTAATAATTATCCTAGGTGTTTTGTTTAATATACAATACTTTATCTCTCTCTCCTTTTTTAGTACAAGCGTGATATTATGTTTCATTATTAATATCATTAATATCATTACTATGACAATACCAACTGGATTGTTTATATTAATTATCGTTTCTATCATTGGTTTATTCGTCAAACATTCTCATTTATTTAAAATAAAAAAAGGAACATATTTTCTAAACAATATGTTCCATAGATTGATAAGTGGCATCTTATTTATTAGTATATTTATATATCTAAGCTCAATACTCGTCCCAGTTTTAAACGGTATATTTTTATGGATTGCATTCATTTTATTTAGCACTTGTTATACATTCACTATATATTTAGTTTTCTCATCATCCTTTGTCCATACTAAAACTTACAAACAATACAATCTTATTCTTGTGCTTGGAGCTGGTATTTTCACTGAAAAGGTAACACCTATGTTAGCTTTAAGATTAGATAGAGCATTACAAGTCTTTAAAAACCAACAATCTACATGCACCATATTAGTAAGTGGTGGCCAAGGTCCTGATGAACCTATTTCAGAAGCCCTAGCCATGAAAAACTATCTTATTAAACATGGAGTATCACCCTCTTCAATTTTAATGGAAGCTCAATCAACAAGTACGTATGAGAACTTTGTATATTCTAAATCACTCATAAATACATCCTTTGAATATCTTCCTAAAATATTATGTATAACGAGTCAATTTCATATTTTAAGAGCATTACTTTTTGCACAAAAAACAAATCTTAATATAGATGCAATAGCTAGTTCAACACCTTATCATTTCCTAGATAAAGCCCTACTTCGTGATTTTCTTGCACTCATGTATCAATTTAAATTACCATTAATTTGTTATTTAATAGGATTATTTATAGTGTCTATTTGGACATTACTATAAAATAAAAAATTCTGGATCATTTTGTTGTATGATCCAGAATTTTAATTTATTGCTGTTTTAAGCCTTTTTATTTAGTATTTTACCATCTTCTAATTTTACAACGCGATCAGCATAGTCAAATAATCGCTCATCATGAGTAATCATAATACCTATCATCTGTTCGGATTTAATACGTTCTCTAATCATTTCAACTACTTTTGTAGCACGACTTGCATCCAAACTTGCTGTAGGTTCATCAGCAAGTATGATTTTAGGATTATTTGTAAAGGCACGCATAATCGCTACACGTTGTTTTTCTCCTCCAGACAGCATATGAGGGAATGCATGTAAACGATCTTTAAGACCAATTTCTGTTAATAATCGTTTAGCATTTGATGCAGCTTCTTTTTTATTTACCCCCGCTTCTTTAGCGATAACAGTAAGCTGTTCTTCAACAGTTAAATAAGGCACAAGATGAGATGCTTGAAAAATAAAGCCAATATCATTTAATCTTAATTCTGAACTATTCTTATAGATTGAATACAAATCGTGTCCTTTATATAAAATCTTTCCATCTGTAGGGGTTAATAATCCACCTAAGATATTCAATAATGTTGATTTCCCAGAACCTGAAGCACCATTTAAAATGATAAATTCTCCTGCTTCAACTTCTAAATTAATATCTTTTAAAACTTTTGTTTCTGCTGATCCTTCTCCAAACGTTTTACTAATATGTTCTAATTTTAATGTCATTATTCCATACCTCCAATAGCATCAATTGGATCTACTTTCAATACTTTGATAAATGATAACAACGCCCCGATAAATCCTACAATAAGGAAAATGACAATCATTAATAGAATTGTGCCATAACCTAAGTAAAATGGCATAGTAACTGGCATAATTAGGCTTAATAATAAAATAAGTATTGTAGCTAAAACAACACCTATCATAGTAGTTAAAACAATTTCTAAAATTAATGATGTTAATAAATGTCTTGTTTTAATACCTACCGCTTTCAAAATACCTATTTGTGAGATTTTTTGAATTGTCATTACATAGAAGAATGCACTTAATACAATTGCTGTAATGACGAATAAGCTAATAATCATTAAATTAAGAGGCATTTGTTCTGCTTGATAACTTGCAATATTATCAGTTAATGTTTTTTCGTTTACTGTCTCTACTTTAGATATGTTATTAATCTTATCTTTATCGGCTTTTTTCAAATTTTTTATTGGATAAAACGTAGAGTAGTTTTTATTAAGCGCTTTAAAGTCTGATTTTGTCATCATAATCATTGAACTATGAGAATACATTGTGTCTTCAATAACACCACTTACTTTGTAACTCTTATTATGGCCTTTAAATTTAATAGTATCGCCTTTTTTAACGCCTTGACCTGTTAGTTTATCGTTTACTGCAACTTCATTTGAACTATTTGGATAATGACCCTCTTTTAAAGAAGGACGATTTTGTTTAGAAGTAGTAAAAGTTAAAATGCCTTGATCTTGTTGTTTCAACTTTAATGTTTGCGGACCAAGATGTGTTGCTTGTTGATGAGTTATATTTTCAATTTGATTTTGTTGGTTTGAATCAAGTTGTGATGTTTCAATTTTTGGTTCTTTCATTTTTTCAATAATATATGTTTGAGCATTTTGATTGTTTAAAAATGATACATTTTCTCTTGCCAACCCTTGTGCTAACCCATTAATAAATAACACCATAGTTCCGAGAAGGAAGATGATTAGCATGATTAATGTATAACGAAATTTATAAAACTTTATTTCTTTCCAAGCTAAGTTCATTGATTTTTTCCTCCTTATTTATTTTTGCTAAATGGAGTATAAACTGTAAATATGAACTGAATATGAACTATAAGAAAATTGTTTCAATCTAAAATTATCCGTATAATGATTTAAAAGGAGCCGAGTATAAATGGTAAAATGTTTAATTGTAGATGATGACTCTAAACTATTACACTATGTTTCTAAACATTTAGAAGCTGATAATATACATACCATTACCCACTCAAGTGGTGAAGGTGCTTTAAATTATCTTGATCATTATCTAGTTGATATCGCTATAGTGGATATTATGATGCCAGGAATAGATGGTTTTGCTTTATGTAAATTACTAAAAAAACACTATCAATTGCCTGTCATTATGTTAACTGCACGTGATGCATTGAGTGACAAAGAACGCGCTTTTATTAGTGGTACAGATGACTATGTAACAAAACCTTTTGAAGTTAAAGAATTATTGTTCAGAATTCGAGCTGTTTTACGTCGCTATCAAGTGAATGCACAACATGAAATTAAAATAGGCAATGTAGTTCTAAATGAAGAGTTTATGGAAGTGAGTGTCGATACTAAAAAAATATATCTGCCAACAAAAGAGTTTCAGTTACTTTTTTTACTTTGTGCACAACCAAAGCAAATTTTTACACGTGACACAATTATTGAAAAAATATGGGGGTTTGATTATGAAGGAGATGAACGAACGGTTGATGTCCATATTAAACGTTTACGTGCGCGTTTAAAAAAATTACAAGCCAATATACAAATACAGACTGTACGTGGGCAAGGTTATAAGGTGGTTACAAATGTTTAAAACTTTATATAGTCGTATCGCAATTTATGCAATAACGGTAATTATTTTTAGTGCTTTTATTAGTTTTTTTATTGCAAATACATATTATCACTTTAATCTAAAAGCAGAAAATGATGCCAAAATCATGCGCACTCTAAAAGAGGCTCGAAGTTATGAGCATATTACTTCAACAAATTCTCTAAAATCATACTTTAAACATCTTGGTCAAATGAATTATCAAATTTTGACAGTTGACCAACATGGTCATAAATCTTTTTATGGTGAACCTTTTAGAAAAGATACACTTCAATCCTCTGCTATTCAACATGTTCTTCAAGGCCACGACTATCATGGTATTAAAAATAAACCTTTCCAATTATTTGTCACTGGTTTCTTTGATAATGTTACTGACAATACTGTCGGTGTTAGATTCAATGAAGGAAAACAATCCATTGCAGTGTTTATGCGACCAGATATAGGTGAAACATTTGGCGAATTTAGAATATTTCTATTTGTATTATTATTCTTCTTGTTAATTATTTCTATTACACTTGTTATTTCGTCGACTTATTCAATTGTTAAGCCTATTAAAAGTTTAAAACATGCGACTGAACGTCTCATGAAAGGCGATTTTGAAACGCCGATACAACAGACAAGACAGGATGAAATTGGTACATTACAGCATCGCTTTAATACAATGAGACAATCGCTTAAACAATTAGACAATATGCGTCAACATTTCGTTCAAAATGTTTCACATGAAATAAAGACACCACTTACGCATATTCAACGCTTACTAACCGAATTACAAACCACAACGTCAAGTAAAGAACGTGATACATTCATAATCGAAATTCATTCTGAAATCACTCGCTTAAGTAATTTAACAAAAGAGTTATTATTATTATCTGAACTTGATAATGCAAATCATTTATCTTTTAATGAACGTATTCATCTTTCTTCAATGCTAACTGAGGTTATTCGACATGAACAATTTGCTATTGATGATAAATCTTTAATGTTATTAACTGAAATTAATGAAGTTTATTTCCAAGGAAATAGTCGTCTTTTACATCAAGCTTTTTCTAATTTGATTCAAAATGCAATTAAGTATTCAGACATAGATGGTATGATTGAAGTATCACTTACTATTGAAGGGGATTGGATTATATTTAAAGTGATGAATGAGGGAAATATTATACCTAAAGAATCACAATCACATATATTCAATCGATTTTATAAAATGAATTCTCAAGATAATAGTAACGGATTAGGTTTAGCAATTACAAAGTCAATTATTGATTTACATAAAGGATATATATCAGTAAATAGTGACTCTTATGAAGGAACCATTTTTACTGTACAATTACCAAGTAATATTTAAAACATAACAGGCTGAAACCATTGTATGATGTTTCAGCCTGCTTTATTATTTATTTTAACTTCAAATACTTATGCACTTCTTGATTAACTGCATCGTAAACGTCTTTATGTTCATTTAGTTTTAAACCAAAAGATGGAACCATTTCTTTAATTTTTGGAATCCATGTTTCAAATTCGTCTTTATAACAACGTTTTAATACGTCTAACATAATATCAACAGCTGTTGAAGCTCCTGGAGAAGCACCTAATAACGCTGCAAGAGATCCATCATCAGATGTAATAACCTCTGTACCAAATTGTAAATTTCCTTTACTATCTTCTGTATCTTTAATCACTTGAACACGTTGTCCAGCAATAATAACTTCCCAATCTTCGTTTTTAGCATTCGGTAAAAATATTCTTAAGTCATTCATCCGATCTTCATGACTAAGCATTAATTGAGAAACTAAATATTTAGTTAAATTGAATTCTTTAACTCCTGCTGTTAACATCGTTACAATATTATTTGGTTTAACAGAGCAAATTAAATCTAAATTAGATCCTGTTTTCAAAAATTTAGGTGAAAAACCTGCAAATGGACCAAATAATAGAGAACGTTCTCCATTTACAAATCTTGTATCTAAGTGTGGTACAGACATTGGCGGTGCTCCAACATCTGCTTTACCATATACTTTTGCATAGTGACGTTCAATAACGTCTTTGTTTTTACAACGTAAGAAAAGACCACTTACTGGGAAACCACCTATATGTTTAGACTGTTTAATTCCAGTTTTTTGTAGAAGTGGAAGACTTGCTCCTCCAGCGCCAATGAATACAAACTCAGATTCGAAGTTATGGATTGTATTAGACTTCAAATCTTTAACAGTCACATTCCAATGACCATTACTCAATCTTTCAATATTTTGAACTTCTTGATGATATGTAACATCTACATTGCGTTCCATTAAATTAGAAATTAATTTCTTAGTAAGTGCTCCAAAATTTACATCTGTACCAGTTTCATCACGAGATAGTGCAATAGGAACATGTGATGTTCTACCTTCTACCATTAATGGTACCCATTCAGCAATTTTATCTCGATCTTCTGTGATTTCCATTTTTTGGAATAAAATATTTTCTTTTAATGTTTTTACACGTTTTTTCAAAAAGTCTACATTTAAAATACCTTTAACAAAGCTCATATGTGGTACAGCTTGAATAAAATTACCTGGATTCTCTAATTGACCTGTTCTTACTAAGTATGTCCAGAATTGTTTAGATACTTGGAATTGTTCATTAATTTTAATCGCTTTCGTTACATCTATACTGCCATCTTTATTTTCTTTTGTATAATTCAATTCACATAAAGCTGAATGTCCTGTTCCCGCATTATTCCATACATTAGAACTCTCCTCACCTGATTGTTCTAATTTTTCAAAAATTTTAATTTCTTTTTCTGGAGATAATTCTTTCAATAATGTTCCTAATGTTGCGCTCATAATTCCGCCACCTATTAAGATGACATCTGTTTTGCTATGTTCTATACTCATAACAACCCAGTCCCCCTTTTATAATCACATCTTTAGTCAAAATACTTACGATTTTTTGAAATTTAAAACGCTTTCTTTGATTGATAAAAAAATAAATATTAATCTGACATTAAAAACGTAAATAAAATTTTAATTACTATACTAATTATATACATAATTTCTCTTTGAAAAAAGTATTTACACGAATTATTACATCATTTCGCTTCTATTTTCAAAATTATTTTGATTTTATTATAAAGCCTACAATATTTATACACTTTTTTTATTACATGCTATAATTTTTATAATATCATTAATAACGAGGTACAATCATGAAATCATTTACTTTTTTAATGCATAATATCTATGCTCTAGGTGGAACAGTTAAAGCAATTACTGAATTAGCAAACACTTTATCGGATCACGGTCACAAAGTTGAAATTATCTCTATTTTCAGAGCTAAAGATATACCTTATTTCAAACTTAATTCTTCTATTAAAATAAAACACTTAGTCGATTATAGATTAAAACCACAAAATGTCATTTCTATCCTAATGAATCGACTTAATAAATACACTCCTTTATTGAAGCCTATTTACCTTTCAAAACATGAGCCCGGTTTAAATCAATTCTCTAAATATATTGAACATAAACTTATACGTGCAATAAATAATGTAGATACCGATGTACTCATAGGCACAAGAGCAAGTTTTAATATACTTATTTCTAAATATTATCATGGACAATCAATGGTAGTAGGTATGGAACATATGAATTTAAATGCCTATTCCAAGGCGTATCAACAAGAAATCTTAGATGCTTATCAACATCTAGACGTTGTGACTACATTAACTGAAGCAGATAAACAACAATACCAAAATCTTATTGATACACCTATCTATGTGATTCCCAATATTATTCAAGCAAGAAAGTTAACCTTATCTAAACAAAATATTATTTTAAGTGCTGGACGTTTAGAATACGAAAAAGGGTATGATATTTTAATAAAAAGTATTAATATCATTAAAAATATGCTCAGACAAAAAAGGTATAAAATCGACATTTATGGTGAAGGTCAAGAACATCAAAATTTACAACAAGCTATTAATGATTACCATCTTAATGACTTAATAACCATACACCCAGCTACTCAACAGCTTAATGAAAAATTAGCTCAAAGTCGAATTACTGTCGTTCCTTCACGAAATGAAGGATTTGGAATGGTCCTTTTAGAAGCAATGGCACAAGACAATATTGTTATTAGCTTTAAAGATACATTAGGGCCTTCACAACTTATTCAACATAATAAAAATGGTTATTTAGCTGATTATACGAATGCAAAATCATTAGCAAAATATATTGATCTTGCTATCCAAAAGGGAGAACATTCAGAAAATATGATTGAAGCAAGCCATCAAACTCTTGAAAGCTATTCTCCAGATAAAATCTATAATGCTTTTTATTCTATTTTCAAATAAAAAAAGGATTGCAATTCGAAGAATTGCAATCCTTTTTATTATAACTACATAAACATTGATAAAATAAATGTCCAAATACAGATAAATATCAATAAAGCAACACTGTATTTTAATGTCATTTTAAGTAATTCTGATTCTTTACCCACTTGTTTTACAGCTGCTGTTGCAATCGCAATTGATTGTGGAGATATAAGTTTTGCAGCCACACCACCAACAGTATTCGCTCCAACAAGTAACGGTGCACTTGTACCAATTTGTTGGGCAACTGAAGCTTGAATTGGTGCGAATAATGAGTTGTTATTTACAACAGAACCAGTCATGAACACACCAATCCATCCTAAGATTGGAGATAAAATTGGGAACACGCCGCCTGCTTTTGCGATACCTTGACCCATTGCAGCACTTAAACCACCATATGTAGTGATTTTAGAAATTGCTAAAATGAAACAAATAGTTAAAATTGGTAACCATAGTTCTTTGAATGCTTCTACGAACAAACGTCCTGCATCACCGAAATTAACTTTTTTAGACATTAAAACTGTAATAATAATTGTAAGTAAAATGGCTGTACCAGTTTGACCAATAAAATTAAAACTTAATGTAATAGGTTTATGTGCTACATCACTGTATGTTCCTGGTAAATTAAAGTTAAATACCAATGCTGATAAAGGACCATTTGGTGCAAATAAGTTTTTAAAGAATGTTGCACTCCAAATCATTACAATTACAGTTAAGATAATGAATGGGCTCCATGCATATAAAATTTCTTTACCACTATGTGGAGTAACTGCTTCTGGTTTAACATCTTTTTGTATTCTAAAAATATTTTTAGGTTGGAATTTTTTAGAGAATACTGCTAACACACCCATAGTCACTAATGGTGGAATGATGTCAGCTAATTCTGGACCAACAAATACTGTAATTAAGCCTTGTAATACTGTATAAGTAATTGAAGCTACTAAAATTTGTGGTAATGTTTCCTTAATACCTTTAAAACCATCAATAATAAAGATTAATAAGAATGGAATAATAAAGTTAATAATTGCTAAAGTAAGTGTAGACACTTGAGACACGCTCATTGCTTCAACATGTCCTGGTAAATGAAGTGTATTCACAATACCAACTGGAATACCAATTGCACCGAATGCACCTGAAGCAGCGTTGGCAATTAAACATAACATTGCTGCTTGTAAAGGTTTAAAACCTAGTTGTGCAAGTAATAATGCACAAATTGCGATTGGCACACCGAAACCTGCAGCACCTTCTAAGAAGCCATTAAAAGCAAAACCAATTAATAATAATTGAATACGTTGGTCTTGTGAAATGCTCATAATGCTATCTTGAATTGTACTAAATTGACCAGATTCTTGAGTCGTTTTATATAATAAAACGGCCATAATAACGATATAACCAATTGGGATAATACCTTGATAAAATCCTTCTATTACACCACCTGTAGCAATACCACCAGGTAATTTAAAGAATGGCAATGCAATAAGTAAAGTAACTACTAAAGTAGTGATTGCTGCATAAATCCCTTTCATTTTAAACACAGTTAAACATAACAAGAATAAAATGATTGGAATTGCTGCAATTAAACTAGATAACGCTAAGTTACCAAAAGGGTTAAAAGAATGTACTAACATAATTTAAACGCTTCTTTCCTTAATATTTTATTGTGCTAATGAATCATCTAGCTAAACAACTATAAATTCACCTTCATAATTTTAACAGGTATTCACAAAAATTAACATATTGTATTCAAGTTAAGACTAAAAAAAGTACATTTTTATTTTTGTGAATAATTTCACAAAAATAATATAACATTTTTTATTACAAATGACAATACTACGAGGTGGTTTTATATATAAATTATTAAAATTAAATTTGAATGTTTCAACCTTTAAATATTTTTCACTTATCAGTTCACTTCATCATTAACGTAGATATGAATTTTTTGAAAGCGCATGGTAAAATAATAATATGAAATTTAGGAGTTAAAGGATAATGCATAATGATTAAACAAATAAATATATCTAATATGACACATCTAGATATACAACTTAATAAAGCAAAATCAGCAGGATATTCACATTTTATTCCCTATTCTAATGAAATAAAAATTAATCAAGACATGCTTAATGCTGTTCCGTTAGGTGAACACTCTATTGTTGTTGACTATACAATTCATGGTGTTTATCTTAATGATTGCCGTTACTTTGGGGATGATAAATTAAGTTTTCTCACTTGGATGAACAATATTAATCATTATCCAAATGTAATTTATGATATTGATACTGCGTTGACTTATCTTTCAAAATATGAAATACAATCTATTATGGATTTAGCAGTCGTCACTATTTTAAAAGATGAAATAGATATAGATGGACATGTTGTTTTTGATTTTACTGAGGAGTTACAGACATCTAGTTTGTTTTGGAAATCATTAGATACAAGAGAAATTAAAATTGCTAATCATTTTAATTTAAATAAACTTGCTTATATCCATGGCCATTCGATTCCGTTTCCTAAATATAAGCAACCATTAACTGACGAAACGCTTCGTTTTGCTGATAGTTGGCTTGTAACAACTAAATTTAAAATGCCCAGATGGATGTACAATAAAATGCACCAACGTGCGATTCAAAATCATAGAAAACTAAGTTATATCTATTCTAAAGATACATCTAAAGTGAAAAATCATGTCGTATTTTTAGGTTTTGATTATGGCTATAGAGGTAACTCTAAATATCTTTTTAATTACTTTGTAAAACGAAATCCAACAACAGAATCTTATTACATTACTGACGACAGACGTGGACCTTATTTTCTCCCCACTGATGCGGAACATAATAAAGAACTTATTGAAACTGCAAAAATCGTAGTTATTGAAAGCTATATGCCTGAAACGTATCAACCTAATGGCACAGTCATTCAATTATGGCATGGTACGCCTATTAAAGAATTATTTTTAGATAGTAAAGAACCATATCAAAATCAAAATATCTATAATTATAGAGCGAGAAAATATAATAAATGGAAACATCAATCATATTTTTTATTAGATTCAAAAGCTTCAGAAGGTTTATTTGAAACTGCTTTTCCTAATGAAACGATTCAATTTCTTCCATTTGGCTATCCAAGAGTCAGTTATTTACTACATTATAAAGACAATCAAAATCAGCATAGAAAAATACGCGAAAAATTAAGACTCGATCATACAAAACCTATTTTATTATATGCTCCAACATGGCATAAAAATGCAGAATCATTTACACCTTTAACGATGACGCCAGAATTATTAGAAAAATACTATGTAATATACAAAGGACACGTTGAAGATGACGATACTATACCAGAAGGTGTCATTGAAGCTCCTACTGATATAGAAACGCAAGACTTAATCTTAATATCAGACACTGTACTTACTGATTATTCTTCTATAATTTTTGATGCACTAACTATTGATAAAAAAGTGTGTTTATATACTCCTAATCATAAAGAATATATAGAAGAACGTGGTGTCTATATTGACGTAATGGACAGTTTATCAAAAGTGTGGTATACAAATGAAGAATTATTACTAAATCATTTAATTCATGATACTATTCCTATCATTCAACAACATGCACTTATAAATCGTAAAAATCACTCTCTAAAAAAATTGACTCAACTTATGAGAGATATTTTAGATAAATAATAAAACGCTAAGAGGACAACCTTTACTTGTTCTCTTAGCGTTTTATTATTTAATGTTAAATTTCTTTTTCCATGATGTAATCAGTATCTACCACATCACCATTAATAAAGTCATGTTGTCCTGTAATTTCAAAGCCTTGCTTTTTATAAAAGTCAATGGCAGAAAGATTATTTTCCCAAACGCCTAACCATATTTTTGATTTATTATATTCTTTTGCTTTATCAATAGCTAATTGAATAAATTGACTTCCTCTTCCTCCACCTTGGTAATCCTTATCAAAATAAATACGTTGAATTTCTAAATATTGATCCCCTTTTGGTTCAGTTTGCGTTTGATTAATATTTAATTTTAAATAACCAGCAATCTCGCCTTCTACCTTATAAAAATAATGGAAAGATTGATGATGTTCGATTTCTGATAATAACTTCGTTTCTTTATAGTTTTCTTTAAAAAACTTTTTAAAATTTTCATCTGTGTAACTACCTTTAAAAGTATCGTAAAACGTTTTTTCTGCAATTTTTCTTAATTCACTTACATTATCTTTTTTTATTTCTTCAATATATTCTTTCATATCTTCCCTCTTTTATTGTATTCATTTTTCAAAACTAGATAATACCTTATTCCTTATCTCACATCTTTCAAGCGCCACATTAAATTATTTTTTTATAAATTAAAATATATATTGATAATAATTATCAATAAGTATAAAGTAAAGATAGATTATTTTATAGTGAGGTGTTCAAGATGTTTCAAGGTTTTTTTATATTAGGCATTGCTGGACCTACCAGTTTAGTCATTATTAGTATTGTTGCATTAATTATTTTTGGTCCTAAAAAATTGCCACAATTTGGTAAAGCGATTGGAAGTACTTTAAGAGAATTTAAGTCTGCAGCTGAACATATTGATTCAGATGAGGTCGAGGAAACACCCAGTAAACATTCTAAACAACAACGAGACAAGTCAAACTAGTTCGACCTTATTTGAACATTTTGAAGAATTAAGACGACGTTTAACTAAAATACTTATTTCATTTTTAGTTACTTCACTCTTAGTATATATATCATCTAAATGGTGGATCACAACTTTTGTTTATCATATTAAACATACTCAAGTTGTTTTACATACTTTTTCATTCACTGAAATGATTCAAATCTATATATTAATCATTAGTTTTGTAGCTCTATGCTTTACTCTTCCTATTATTTTTTATCAATTATGGGCTTTTATTTCACCAGGACTTCATCGACGTGAACGTTTGTTTATTTATAAATATAGTATCTTATGTACTGTGTTATTTTTCCTTGGTGTCGGATTTGCCTATATCATCGGATTTCCATTAATTATAAAATTCTCATTAACATTATCAAAAATAATGTATATTCAACCGATGATTGGTTTTAATGCTTATTTACATGAGTTAATTAGATGGTTATTCATATTTGGTATCGTTTTTCAATTACCTGTGGTATGTATAGGACTAGTTAAAATAGATTTGATAGACATTAAACAATTACATCAATATCGTAAATATATTTATTTTACTTGTTTCATTATTGCTAGTATTCTAGCACCACCTGACATCACTTTGAATCTATTTTTAACTTTGCCACTAATTATTTTATTTGAACTAAGCCTTCTTTTAGCTAAAATAACTACTAGACATTAATGAATTTGTATTTAAATACAAAAGTCTCAAATGAGTTATTTAATCGACTCACATGAGACTTTATTTTTAACTTAAATATGCTGTTTTTCTTTAGTATTTTTTAAAATAAAATAGGCAATTAAAATTATATAAATCAATTGTATACTTATCGTTTCAATACTTGGATAAAAACCAATGATATTAAGTGTTGGTAAATGCTCAATACTATGTTGCGTTAACGTTCCAAGTAATTGTAATTTTTGAATACTAATTCCTAACATTTTAAATGCCATGATAAATATTAAAATAGAAAGTACTCTAAAAATGAAATATATAGGTATCAATCGTACAATAAGTTTAAATAATAATGTAAACATTATTAAAATAACAATAGCTAGTATAATTCCAATAACAAAATCTAATGTTTTTATACTTCCCATCATTCCCATATAAAAGATAATGACTTCTACACCTTCTCGCAAAACTGATATCAATCCAATTGCGCCTAGTAATGTTAAGTTTCGATTACTAATTGCATGTTGATACATATGTTGAATCATGTCATTCCATCGCTTAGCGTTTGAACGTCTATGCATCCATATACCAACAATATACATTAAAACAACTGCTATTATTCCAAGTGCCGCTTCCATGCCTTCTCGTAATAATCCATTATTTCCTAGTACTTGAATAAAAACAAGTGCTAAGGCAAGACTTAAAATCAATCCTAAAATAGCGCCACCGATGACACTTGCTGTACCTTTAGTATCTCTAACTTTTCTTGTCATAGTTGTTAAAGTCAAAATGATTAATAATACTTCTAATCCTTCACGTAAAAAGATAATCATTACATCGATGTATGAATATCCTTCTTCATTTACAGTATCTTTAATTTCAGAATTTATTTTTATTAATCCTTCTTTAATTAGATCCTTATTACTATTATCTAAAATACTTTGATAATATGGAATTTTATCTTCAATTTTTGTATATAAACTACTATTTTTAGTTTGAATTTCACCTTCAACATAAGGCCATATTTGTATAAATTTAGACAACGCTTCATCTGATTGCTTTAACTGATGACTCTCGATACCCTTGATTGCTTTTTCTAATTCAATATTAAGTTGAGTGACTTTATATTGATTTTTTTCGGTACTTGCTTGTTTTTTATCAACTGTATCAATACTTGTTTTAAATGTATTCCAAGCATTATCTACTTTTTTTATGTCTAATGGCTCTTTTTGAATAGCTACACGCAGTTGCATTAAGTACACTTCTATTTGTCCATACTTATTCTCATCATAATTTCTGACAGACGTTTCATGACTTTTCCAAATTTGATTTATCATATTATTTATAGACTGTAATTTTGAAATATCTCTATTTTTTATCGCTTCTTGAATCAAATTATCTTTTGCGTCAATTTGTTTTTTTAAATTTTTAATATCTTTATCAATATCATCAGTCGCTACAGAACTTTCATAAACAATGAGAGATTTTGTTAACTCTGATAACGAATCTACTTGTTTATTAGTAGTCGTTGCTTGGCCAATCTCTTGAAGTTTTGCTTTAACATCTTTTCCTTCTCTATTTTCTTTAATATTTAAAGATGTTATCTTATGTTTTACTTCATTTAACACGTTTTGTTTTTCATTACGATTTAATTGCTTGTGTTCTAACATCGATTTCGCATCAGAGATAGCTACATATACATCACTTAATTGACTATCATTTGCAATACTAACTGAAGTAAATGAAAAAAAACGTGTAATGACGATTAAGAGAGTGACTAGTGATATCTTAACTAAATAGTGTCTCACCTATATAGCCCCCCTTTTGTACCCCTGGTAATACAAGAAATGATGCGGAACCACGATGTGTGATATATTCATTTAATTTATCGTTATGACCTAAATTATTTTGAATATCGATAAACTGTTGAATAGATTTTTGGAAACAAATAAACATGAGTCCAGTATCTAAGTCGCCTGTTTTATTATTTGTACCATCATTATAATTATAGGCTCTACGTTTAATAGAAGTTTGTACTTCTCGAGCTAAACGCGTATGCGCATTCTCATCTATAACATACTCACCCTTATTATTTTTAGCATTTAAATCAATATTATCGAACTCTTTCTTTCCTGTTAAAGGTGCGCCTGTAGAACGTTTACGACCAAATGTTGCTTCTTGCTCTTCTAATGCAGTACGATCCCAGGTCTCAATGTGAATTTGGATTCGTCTTATAATGCAATACGTTCCGTTTTCAGCCCAACCATTATCTATAAATACATATTTTTTCAAATCATTATTTTTCCGTGGGTTAACTGTTCCATCTTTAAATGCCATCAAATTTCTTGGTGTTTCATTTTTTTTAGCAGAAATAAAACCATGTTGTGACCAACGAATTTTAATAATATCTCTAAAAGGTCTTATTAAGTTATGTATAGCGTGGAAAGTGACTTGAGGATCATTCGAACATGCTTGAATCATAATATCTCCATCGCTATACTCTTTATCTAATTGATCATTAGGAAAATGAGGTATTTCTTTAAAGTCAGATGGAATTTTAGATGATAATTCTATTTTTTTCAAAAAAGACTTGCTAACGCCATATGTTAAAGTAAGTTTGTTAGCATCTAATCCTAATGATTCACCTGTGTCTACTGGTGGTAATAGCGTATTGGTAGTGTTTTTTCCGATAGTAGCGCCGTCTGTCATATTAATAGACATCTGAGTCCATTTTTTAAACATATCTTTAATTAATTTTTGATTCTTCGACTTCAAATCTAATGCAATGAAGATACAATTTTTTTGAGTTGGTGTGGTAATACCAGCTTGGATACGTCCATAAAATTCATATGCATCATTTTCTTCACTTTCAGGGGTATCAAACATAGATTTAAACGAAAAGATACTCCCCATACTACTTGCTCCTATAACAGCACCAGCACTTCCTACTCCAAGTAATTTTAAAAATGATCGTCTAGTCATTTGGGTAGAGTTTTTTTGATTGATATTACTCATTCTGTAATCACAGCCATTTTACTTAATGGTTCTCCGAGTGAGTTAACTGCATCTGATAAAGCTTTTCTATCTTCTTTAGTTACTGCACTATAATCTTTATAACCATCATGTTCTTTATATTTATCAAGTAATTGATTTACTTTATTAAAATTATCCTCAATTTTAGAACTCAAGTTTTTGTCTTTATTTTCTATTTCTGGTTTAAATAATTCATAAATTTTTTGAGCACCTTCGATATTTGCTTTAAAATCATATAAATCTGTGTGAGAGTATATTTCTTCTTCTCCAGTAATCTTTGATGTAGAAACTTCATTTAATAAATCCACTGATCCTTGTAGCATTAACTTAGGTGTAATATCTAATGTATCCACTTTAGCATCTAATTCTTTAGCATCTTTTAATAATTGATCAGCGTCCTTCTTAGTCATTTCATCTATTTTATTCTCTTGATAAAGAGATTTTTCAATTTTATGGTACCCTGTCCATTTGTCTTCTTTTTTCTCTTCTTTCATATCTGCTAGACGAGCATCTATTTTAGGATCTAAATCTCCAAATGCTTCGGCTACAGGTTCAGAACGTTCATAAAACATACGTACTTTAGGATACAAAGATTTCGCTTTTTCAATATCATCTGCTTTTATTGCAGATACAAATTCTTCAGTTCCTTTTAAAAACTGATCTAATTGTTCATTTGTATATTTTTTATATTCTTTAGTTGCTTTTTGTAATGCTACTTTATTATTATTTGTAGACCCTTTTGAAGTCTTGTCATTAGCATTATCGTGATTATTATGACCACATGCTGTTAATAGTAGTGATGATGTTAGTAAAATAGTTGATAATTTCTTCATAATAAATTCACCTCATTAAAATTTAGTGATTACCTTTTGATGTTAAATATTTTAAAATTACAGTTTTATATCTATGTCAACATGAACATTATCAAATGATAATCATTATCAATAAGATTATATATTTATACTATTTCACTGTCAATATAATTATTTTATTATTAAAATATACGCTATTTTATTTTTATTTTATATAAAAATTTTAGCTTAATGACACGTTCAAAATATGGTATGGTTATTTAAGATATGCAATTAACATCTAATTTTTTATTTTATTTAAGGAGTACGATTTTATGAGTGTAAATTTCAAAGCGTTTATGGTTGAAAAGGATAATGATGGCACTGTCACAAGTGATTTTAACGACTTATCAATCAATGACTTACCTGAGGGTGAAGTTTTAATAAAAGTTCATTATTCTGGTATCAATTATAAAGATGCCTTAGCCACTGTTAAAGACAGCGGAGTACTTAAATCATACCCAATGATTCCTGGAATTGATTTAGCAGGTACAGTAGTAGAATCTGATGATCCTACAATTGAAAAAGGTGAAGAAGTTATTATTACTGGCTATGATTTAGGTGTTAATCATTTCGGCGGATTCAGTGAATATGCTCGTGTTAAATCAGATTGGATTGTTAAATGTCCTGAAAATTTAACACTTGAAGAAGCAATGATTTATGGGACTGCTGGTTACACAGCTGGTTTAGCAATAGAAAAGTTAGAAAAAGCAAACTTTATGACGCTTGAAGGCGATAAAGTACTTGTACGTGGTGCTTCTGGCGGTGTTGGATCTTTAGCTGTAATGATGTTAAATGAACTTGGCTATAAAGTTGTGGCAAGTACTGGAAATAAAAAAGCTACAGATAAATTAAAAGAATTAGGGGCAAGAGAAGTAATCGATCGTATTTCTGAAGATAGTGATGAAATATTAGGAAAAAGAACTTGGCAAGCTGCTATTGATCCTTGTGGTGGACCTGGAACACCTTATATAGCAAAGCACCTAACAAACGGCGGTGGTGTTGCATTAATTGGTATGACTGGGGGTAATCACTTTGAAACTTCAGTATTTCCATTTATTCTTCGCGGTGTAAGTGTAGTGGGACTTGATTCAGTTATGACACCAATGAAATTACGCCAACGCGTATGGAGAAGATTAGCCACTGATTTAAAATCTGATAAATTACATGAAATTAAAAATACAATTGCTTTTAAAGATTTAAAATCTTCAATTAAAACAGTACTTAATCACGAGAATGCTGGAAGAATTATTATAGACTTTGAAGCATAATTACTATTTATTCACTAATAAAGAGCAAGAAACCCCCTATTTACAGTGGTTTCCTGCTCTTTATTTTTAAAGATAATAAGTTATAACTCTTTTATATTATCCTTTTTTCTTATTTTTTTTGTGCTTTGTTTTACGATTTTTTAATACTAATCCTAGACCAACTAATAGTGTCATTAATTCAATCTCCAATTGAATAGATGGACTTTCTGAACCTGTATCAGGTAATCTATACGATTTAGATAAATGATTATTATTAGAATGAACATTGTCATTATTAACATTTAAATGATTTAGATTATTTTCTTTATTATTTTGATTTAAGATACTTGCAATTTTATCAATATCAAGCATATTTAATTTGTCTATTAATCCTTGGATAATTGAACCAATATCATCAATATGTGATTTATCAATTTCATCTAATGTATCACGTCTAAGTTTTTCTAGATAATCAATTAATTTAGCTTTTTGTTCATCTGTTAAATCTTTACGTTCTTTAATTTCTTTAATTTTATTATTAATTAACGCATTAGTAATTTCTTTTGCTACAATTTTCGCTATATTATCTTTGCTCTCTTTAAGTTTATGGCTAATTTCATTGATATCATTTGCATTATCAATGTTTTCAAGCGCTTTTTGTAAAGCCTTATCTATTTCAGCTATTGCTTTTTGTTTCTGAGCATCAGTTAAGTTAGGATTGTTTAGAATTTCTTGACGTTTTTTATTAGCAAAATCAATAATTTCTTGTTTAGCCAAAATTTTAGTATCAATTAATGCTTTTAATTTATCGATTTCTTTCTGAGTATTACCTTTAATTTTATTAAGGTCTGTTAATGTAGTTGCATTATTAATCTGACCCTTTGCGTTTTCAAGAAGATGCTCTAATTTAGATTTAAGTTTTTCTTTATCTTCTTTAGAAAGGTTAGGATTATTGTCAATTTCATCTTTCAATCGGTTAACTTCATTTTCTAACTCTTCTAAAGCTTTTTGTTTAGCTAATTCAACTTGATGTTTTCCATCTAAATCATCTTTTGCTTTTTTAATATCTTGAATTAATTTATTAATTTCTTCAAGTGATGCATTTGTGCCAATACCTTTATTTATTAAATCTTCAGCTTTTTTAATAAGTTCATCGTAAGCGGATTTTTTATCTGGTGAAGCTTCTGAATAATTAACAGAATGCTTGATATCTAAATTATCAGCTATTTCATCAATTAAATGTTTCATAGCTTTATCCACTTCTTTAGCTTTATTAATAATTGCATCTAAATTATCACGTGAATTTTCATTATCTATCATATTGTTAAACGCATCTTTTTGCGCATTGTTCAAATGTTCTAAGCTTTCAAGTATATGTTTAACATTACTTTTAGTATTTTGTAATTTTTCTACACCATTTAAATTATTTTTAGCATCAATTATCTTATCTTTAAGTTGATTTATCACGCTAGGATCAATAATAGGATTTTTTGCATCATTAATTAGTTTTTCAGCTTCTTTTAAAGCATTATCATAGGCATCTTTTTTATCTTTATCTCCATCAGTATAATTTATACTTGCTTTGACTTTATCTTTTTCAGCGATGTTTTCTTTTAATTGTTTCATCGCATCATTTAATAAATCAGTATTATGTTTAATATTTTCTAATTCATCAGAAGTTGTAGAAGCTTTTGTCTTTTCTATTAATTTATCCTTCTGAGCATCTGTTAAATCAGTTTGTTGTTTAATTTTTTTAATGATAACATCATAATCTAATATTAGGGCATGTTTAGCTTGTTCAAGTTCATCTTTAGCACGTTTCACATTTTCGATAGTTTTATTAATTTCATCAACTGTTGAAGTTGGATCATCAATAACTTTTTGTGCATTAGCTAATGTTTCTTTTGCTTGACTTAATTTATTTCTATAATTTTCGACAGAATCACTAGTCATATTTTTAGTTTCAGGTACCTGATTAATGCTTGTTTCTAAATCATTTTTAGCATTATTCAATAAAGTTTTGTCTGGAACTAAATCATATTTAGCTTGTTTTAATGCAACTGTAGATTCCTTTACTTTAGCTATTGCTTGCGCAATTTCCTCAGATGTTGCATCGTCATTTTCAATCACTTTTTGTGCATCTCTACTTACTTGTTCTGCCTCTGCTTTCTTAGCTTTATAATTATTCGAAGTTGCTTCTGTCATTCCTGGTGTTGGATCTTGTTCAGCCGTTGCTTCATCAAGTTTATATTTTGCTTCAATTAATTCACTATTATTTTCTTTGTCGTGAAGTAAGTTAATCGCTTCAGTAAGTTTTGGTAAGACTGCTTTCACTTTGTCTAATGCTTCTTTCACTTCTGCTGGTGTTGCTTTTTCTTTATTTAACACTTCTTGTGCTTTTGCTTTGGCTTCTTCAATTTCACTTTGTATTCTTCCTAGAGCTTCATTATAAGCAGTGATACTTGCTGGTGTCTTACCTTCGGTAGTTCCTCGTTGATCTAATTCTGGAAGTTTATGTTGTAATTCTGTTTTATCTGCTCTTAAATCTTCTTTCGCTTGATTTAATGCTGTTAATGCTTCTTCTACTTTTGCTTTCTCATCTCTAATTTCTTCAGCTGTCGCATCACCATTGTCAATCACTCTTTGGGCTTCTGAACTAATTCGTTCTGCTTCTGCTTTCTTCGCTCTATAGTTATCAGCTGTTGCTGGTGTCATTCCTGGTGTCGGATCTTGTTCTGCTATTGCTTCATCAAGTTGACGTTTCGCTTCAACTAATTCACTATTATTTTCTTTATCGTGAAGTAAACTAATGGCATTGTCTAACTTTGGTTGTACCTCATCTATTTTTGCGATAGCCGCTGTCACTTGGGCTGGTGTCGCATGATCATCGTTGATGACTCTATCTGCTTCTGTTTTCGCTGCTTCAAGTTCATCATGAATTTTAGCCATTTCATTATTATATGCAGTCACACTGGCTGGTGTTTTACCTTCGGTAACTCCTACATGATTTAATCCTGGGCGTTTTTGTTCTAGCACTGACTTATCTGCTTTTAATGCATTTTTTGCTTCAGTTAATTGAGTTAATGCTTCTTCTACTTTTGCTTTCTCATCTCTGATTTCTTCAGCTGTCGCATCACCGTTGTCAATCACACCTTGAGCTTCTGAACTAATTCGCTCTGCTTCTGCTTTCTTCGCTCTATAGTTATCAGCTGTTGCTGGTGTCATTCCTGGTGTTGGATCTTGTTGAGCCGTTGCTTCATCAAGTTGACGTTTCGCTTCAATTAATTCATTATTATTTTCTTTATCGTGAAGTAAGTTAATCGCTTCAGTAAGTTTTGGTAAGACTGCTTTCACTTTGTCTAATGCTTCTTTCACTTCTGCTGGTGTTGCTTTTTCTTTATTTAACACTTCTTGTGCTTTTGCTTTGGCTTCTTCAATTTCACTTTGTATTCTTCCTAGAGCTTCATTATAAGCAGTGATACTTGCTGGTGTCTTACCTTCGGTAGTTCCTCGTTGATCTAATTCTGGAAGTTTATGTTGTAATTCTGTTTTATCTGCTCTTAAATCTTCTTTCGCTTGATTTAATACTGTTAATGCTTCTTCTACTTTTGCTTTCTCATCTCTGATTTCTTCAGCTGTCGCATCACCATTGTCAATCACGCTTTGAGCTTCTGAACTAATTCGCTCTGCTTCTGCTTTCTTCGCTTTGTAATTATTTGCAGTTACTTCTGTCATTCCTGGTGTTGGATCTTGTTGAGCCGTTGCTTCATCAAGTTGACGTTTCGCTTCAACTAATTCACTATTATTTTCTTTGTCGTGAAGTAAACTAATGGCATTGTCTAACTTTGGTTGTACTGCATCTATTTTTGCAATAGCCGCTGTCACTTGGGCTGGTGTCGCATTGTCATCATGAATCACTCTATCTGCTTCTGTTTTCGCTGCTTCAAGTTCATCATGAAGTTTAGCCATTTCATTATTGTATGCAGTCACGCTCGCTGGTGTTTTACCTTCGGTAACTCCTACATGATTTAATCCTGGGCGTTTTTGTTCTAACACTGACTTATCTGCTTTTAATGCATTTTTTGCTTCAGTTAAACGAGTTAATGCTTCTTCTACTTTTGCTTTCTCATCTCTGATTTCTTCAGCTGTCGCATCACCGTTGTCAATCACGCTTTGGGATTCTGAACTAATTCGTTCTGCTTCTGCTTTCTTCGCTCTATAGTTATCAGCTGTTGCTGGTGTCATTCCTGGCGTTGGATCTTGTTGAGCTGTTGCTTCATCAAGTTGACGTTTCGCTTCAACTAACTCACTATTATTTTCTTTGTCATGCAGTAAACTAATGGCATTGTCTAACTTAGGTTGTACTGCATCTATTTTTGCAATAGCCGCTGTCACTTGGGCTGGTGTCGCGTTATCATCGTTGATGACTCTATCTGCTTCTGTTTTCGCTGCTTCAAGTTCATCATGAATTTTAGTCATTTCATTATTATATGCAGTCACACTGGCTGGTGTTTTACCTTCGGTAACTCCTACATGATTTAATCCTGGGCGTTTTTGTTCTAACACTGACTTATCTGCTTTTAATGCATTTTTTGCTTCAGTTAAACGAGTTAATGCTTCTTCTACTTTTGCTTTCTCATCTCTAATTTCTTCAGCTGTCGCATCACCATTGTCAATCACGCTTTGAGCTTCTGAACTAATTCGTTCTGCTTCTGCTTTCTTCGCTCTATAGTTATCAGCTGTTGCTGGTGTCATTCCTGGTGTCGGATCTTGTTCTGCTATTGCTTCATCAAGTTGACGTTTCGCTTCAACTAATTCACTATTATTTTCTTTATCGTGAAGTAAACTAATGGCATTGTCTAACTTTGGTTGTACCTC
>NZ_JBXWKZ010000023.1:0-37265 GCF_058191515.1 Staphylococcus sp. CoH_129_LAB_1
TCCCCTGTAAAATACAGAGAATTAGCAGCCTAGAACATAGTGTTTTTATTAAGTTCCCATTTTAAGGGTTCAGTGCCCATGTCCTAGGATGTTTTTAATTATAAAATTTAGATTGTAAAGAATAATATTAACTAGTCAACGACTTGAACATTTAAGTCTACATCGATGTTGCCACGAGTTGCTTTTGAATATGGACAGAATTCGTGAGCATCTTGTAAATATTTTTCAGCATCTTCTTGAGATAATACATTTTTAACTTTTGCATCAATAGATACACTTAATTTTGGACTTTCAGCATTTGGATCATCTTCTAAACGTACAGTTAAAGTTACTTCTGGTTCTGCGCCACGAACTTTATTTTGTTTTAAAATAAGATCATATGCACCATTAAAGCATGAAGCATAGCCAGCTGCGAATAATTGTTCAGGGTTAGTCGCTTTTCCATCTGCTTGTTGTGGTGGTAATACATCTACATTTATTGCATTATCGTCTGTGTGTACGTGTCCTTTACGTCCACCAACGTTTGTTGCTTTAGTTTCATATTGAACTGCCATTATTATTACCTCCTAAATTTCGAATACGTTTATTGTATACCCAACTAAAAAGTTTTAAACCATGATTCGAAAAAATAAAATGAATTTTAAACATTGGCGAGTGATACATAAATGGTTTAAAATAATATAAAATTCTAAATAATACGAAAAGAAGTGATTATATGGCAGAAGTAAAGGTTGCTGTAACTATAGCGCCTCAAGATATACTTGATAATGAAACTTTAAGTAATATTAATGAAAATCATCCATACATAGATATCATTGAGTTGCGTATAGATCAATGGGAAAGTCATCATCATCAACAATTAATAAAAAATCTTTCACTTCTGAATGAATTAAAGGATAATTTCAAAATATTGGTGACATATCGCACAGCCTCACAAGGGGGTAAAGGTCAGTTAACAAATAAAGAATATTTACAATTAATTGAAACGATTTCTTCAATAGATTCATTTCAAATGATAGATATAGAATGGGAGTCAACTATTGATGATGAGAGATACAAGCGTATTATAGAAAATGCGCATCGTCATCAGAAACAAATAATTGTGTCATATCATAATTTTTCAGAAACGCCACCGTTAGAGGAAATAAAATTTACATATTATAAAATGCAAAAATTAAATCCTGAGTATGTAAAAATCGCAGTAATGCCCAAGGAAAAACAAGATGTGGCAACACTATTAGAAGCAGTAGCTTATACATCAGAGGCGATTTCTCAACATGTTATTGGAATATCTATGTCTCATATAGGATTAGTGACCCGAACTGCTCAAGGTGTTTTTGGTGGTACAATGTCATATGGTTGCTTGGGTGAACCTCAAGCCCCAGGACAGATTCATGTTAAAGAATTAAAAAAACAATTATTATTTTACGAAAACATGTAGTATACATTGAAAAGATATCGATATCCGCGTATAATTGATAATAGTTATCAATATAGAGGAGCGATAATTGTGGAATTACAAGAAGTAATTTCTTCAAGAAGAAGTATAAAGAAATTTAAACATGATATGGCTGTTAATGATGAAGATGTATTTAAAGCCATAGAACAAGCTACTGACGCTCCTAATCATGGAATGAGAGAACCGTGGAGAGTTATTCATGTTTCTAAAGATAGATTAGGAGATATGAGTAGAGATATTACACGTTTTGCTTTTCCAAATAGTCTGGAAAAACAAGAAGATCACTATAATGCGGTGACAAATTTAGGAGGAATGTTAGTTTTAGTACTTAAAACTGACCCTAGACAACGTCAAAATCGTGAAAACTTTTTTGCGATGGGTGCATACACTCAGAATTTAATGTTATTACTTTATGAAAAAGGTATAGGTACATGTTGGAAAACGCCATTGTACATCTTTGAACCAAAAGTAAGAAAAGCGTTTGGCATCGCAAAAGATGAAGCTATCGCAGGTTTGTTGTATCTTACAGATTTAGAAGAAGTTCCACCTAAAGCGAAACGTAAAAATAAAAATTTAATCTCAGAATACTAAAAAAGAGGCTGAGTCATAAAGTTTTTGGATAAGTGAAAAAAGACAATTTCTATTGAAATAATATAGAAATTGTCTTTTTTATAATTTTTGATTATTTTCAACTTGTTGAGCTGTTACTTTTCTCATAATTAAGTGCCATTAGCACAAATCCTAGTTCTCTTTTGGCTTTATTTATCCCTTGAACGGACATTCGAGTGAACCTTAAAATAGCTTCATAAATCAAAAAACAGGCTCCATAGCAATTTTCCTTTGACTGTAGATGGTTTTTGATTTTGTGCTAGCCACATCATTCGAGTGCTATCATTCAGTCATTTTTCTATGAATTTAGTCTTAGGAATGGTTTCTACAATATCATTTACTTGTCGTGAAATATCATTTGTGGGGATAAGAATTGACGTTTCCATTGGTAGAGTAAGTTGAGTCATGTTTTAATCTTTATACATAAGGCACCTCGTTAATTTAGTTTAGTGATATTTATTAAATTATACGAAAGTGTCTTATTTTTTAAAGTATTTTGGCGAGAATCTTGAGGGAACAGGACAAGCTGAAGACTACAGGCTGAAGCTGTCCTCTAAGAAAGCGAGCCAACAATACGTAGTATTGTAAATAAAGAAGCCAGTAAATGAATTTATAATACACTCATTTACTGGCTATTTTGTTAGGGATTATGTCCCAGCCTCTTTTTAATTATTTATTAAATGTTTCTGCTAAGAATGATTCAACTTGTTCAGGTGATTTGGCATTAGCAGAATGTAGATGAGCACGTTTTTGACCATTTTCGAATACAAGTAAACTTGGGATACCCATGACTTCATTGTCTGATGCTACATCTTCTAACTCATCACGATTGACTGAATACCATTTATAGTCATTATATTTTTCAATGATTGGATCAATCCACATATCCATTGCTTTACAATCAGGACACCAACCAGCTTCAAATTTTACAATAACAGGTTGTTCACTTTGGATAACTGAATTAAATTCTTCAGTAGTAGTAATATTTTTCATACTTTACACTCCTTTTAGCTTGTTTTTATATATTATAACTAAATATTCATTTTTAGAAAAAAATAAAGCTTAAAAAGTAGAGCGTTTATTAAAATAATTTGATATATTTAGAATAAGTTTAAATAGGAGGTTAATACTGAATGCTTAAATTTTATCAATATCCAAAATGCACAACTTGTAAAAAAGCTGCTAAATTTTTAGATGAGCATGGGGTGAATTATGAACCTATAGATATTGTTACACATACACCTACAAAACAAGAATTCAAAGAGTTAGTAGCCAAATCAAGAGTGGAAATAAATAAATTTTTTAATACACATGGTGTAAAATATAGAGAACTTGGTTTAAAAGATAAATTAAAAGAATTATCTGATGATGAAAAACTGGAACTTCTAGCATCAGATGGGATGTTGGTAAAACGTCCACTAGCGGTTTTAGGTGACAAAGTCACATTAGGGTTTAAAGAAGATCAATATAAAGATGTATGGTTATAGTAAGTATAATCGCAACTTTTAATATTAATAGTTGAACGAAAACTTGCGGTATGGCATCATTAAATTGTAATTATTTTTAGGAGGGGATTTTCGTGGCAGTACCGAGCGAATTAAAATATTCTAAGGAACATGAATGGATTAAAGTTGAAGGAAATACTGCAACAATTGGTATTACCGAATACGCACAAGGTGAATTAGGAGACATCGTATTTGTCGAATTACCAGATGTTGATGATGAAATTAATGAAGGGGATACATTTGGTAGTGTTGAATCAGTAAAAACAGTATCTGAATTGTATGCACCTGTATCTGGTAAAATTGTTGAAACAAATGATGAACTAGAAGATAGTCCTGAATTTGTTAACGAATCACCTTATGAAAAAGCATGGATGGTAAAAGTTGAATTAAGTGACGAAAGTCAATTAGATGAATTACTATCAGCTGAACAATATTCTGAAATGATTGGCGAATAATTTTTTAAAACTCCTTGATATTAAATCATAGGAGTTTTTTTATTATATTATGTTAATTATCTGTAAATCGTGTTTATATTCATAAATACTGTGAAAAAAGTAAATGATTGTTTAATATCGACTTAGAAGGTGGATGAACATGGCAATTTTAAACAAAGTTATCATTGTTGAAGGTAAATCTGATAAGAAGAAAGTGCAACAAGTCATTGCTGAACCTGTAGATATTATTTGTACACATGGTACAATGAGTATCGACAAATTAGACGATATGATAGAAACGTTATACGGAAAACAGGTCTTTATTCTTGCTGATTCAGATAATGAAGGCGAAAAAATTAGAAAATGGTTTAAACGTCATTTAAGTGAAAGTGAACATATCTACGTAGATAAAACATATTGTGAAGTTGCGCGTTGTCCTAAAAACTATCTTGCTCATGTATTGAGTAAATATGGATTTAACGTAAAAAAAGAGAAAAAACTTATATCTAATTTAAGTTCTGAAAGGTTAGTACTTGTGAATGAATAATTCTATTAAAATTGAAGACATCAAAGAAAACTTTGATAAAAATAGACATTTAATATTTGGATATACTCCTATGTGTGGGACATGTAAGATTTCAGAGCGCATGTTAGATATTGCCAATGACATCGAACAATTACCACTTAAAAAAATTGATTTAAATTACCATAAACATTTTAGTGAAGACTATAAAATTATGTCTGTGCCTGTACTGTTAATTATGAATAAGGATAAAGAAGTAGATAGAATTTATGCATTTCAATCCGTTCCTTATTTGTTAGAAAAATTAAAAAAATGATTGACGAATTATTAGTACAATGATAGGATATAAATTAATTAAATAGTGCGAAAACTCTTATCGAGAGAGGTGGAGGGATGTGCCCTACGAAGCCCGGCAACCGTCTATAATAGAAATGGTGCCAATTCACATAAAGTAAAACACTTTAAAAGATGAGAGAAAGATAATTTTAATGCTTTCTCATCTCTCTAGGTGAGAAAGCATTTTTTAATTACATAAGGAATTTAAGGGAGGCACTTAACGTGATTGAGTTAAATCAAGTTGTAAAACGCTATCATACAAAGAACAAAGATGTACTAGCAGTAGATCACGTTGACTTGAATATAGAATCAGGCTCAATTTTTGGAGTGATTGGATTCTCTGGTGCTGGTAAAAGTACGTTAATTCGAATGTTTAATAATCTAGAAGAACCGACTTCAGGAGATATCATTATAGATGGGGACAATATTAACAAACTTTCTAAGTCAGATTTGAGAAAAAAACGACAAAAAGTAAGTATGATTTTCCAACATTTCAATTTGTTATGGTCGCGTACAGTTATTAGTAATATTATGTTTCCACTAGAAATAGCTGGAGTATCTCGTACAGAAGCGAAAAAGAGAGCTTTAGAACTTGTAGAGTTAGTCGGATTGAAAGGCCGTGAAAAAGCTTATCCTTCTGAGTTATCAGGCGGACAAAAACAAAGAGTTGGAATTGCTCGTGCATTAGCGAATGATCCGAATGTTTTATTATGTGATGAAGCTACAAGTGCTCTAGATCCACAAACAACGGATGAAATTTTAGATTTATTATTAAAAATAAAAGAAGAAAGAAGCCTAACGATTGTGATTATCACACATGAAATGCAAGTGATTAGACGCATATGTGATGAAGTTGCAGTGATGGAAAATGGTCGCGTTATTGAACAAGGTAGAGTCGATGAAGTATTTGAAAACCCTCAACATGAGGTGACAAAACGCTTCGTCAAAGATGATTTAGACGATGACTTTGAAGATTCAATTAAACATCTTGAACCATTGAATAAAGATGCTTATATTATAAGATTGAATTTCAATGGTAATAATACAACGCAACCTATTGTATCTGATATTACACGAACGCAAAATATTGAATTAAATATTTTAGAAGCAAATATTAAAAATACACGTACAGGTTCAGTTGGATTTTTAATAGTACACATTCCACATATAAGTGACGATGGATTTAATTCATTCGTAACTGAATTACATAATCAACACGTGAATGTGGAGGTGATTAAACATGGATAAATCATATGGTGATATCTTCCATGAAATGATTACCATGCCTAATGTGCAATGGCCTGAAGTTTGGCAAGCAATTTATGAAACACTTTATATGACTATAGTGTCAACCATTTTTGCTTTCATCTTTGGTTTAATATTAGGCGTGTTACTATTCTTATCAGCTAAAAGTGATGCACCTGGAGCTAAAATTTTCTATACGGTAGTTTCATTTATAGTGAACTTGTTCCGTGCGATTCCATTTATTATTTTAATTTTGTTATTAATTCCGTTCACAAGCGTATTATTAGGTACAATTAGTGGACCAACAGGAGCACTGCCAGCATTAGTCATTGGAGCTGCACCGTTCTACGCAAGATTAGTTGAAATCGCATTTAAAGAAATTGATAAAGGCGTTATTGAAGCGGCATGGTCTATGGGTGCGAATACTTGGACAGTCGTTCGAAAAGTATTGCTTCCAGAAGCAATGCCAGCACTTGTGTCAGGTATTACAGTAACTGCTATCGCTTTAGTTGGTTCAACTGCTATTGCCGGTGTAATTGGAGCAGGTGGGTTAGGTAACTTAGCGTACTTAACTGGTTTTACTCGTAACCAAAATGATGTCATTTTAGTTTCAACAGTATTTATTTTAATTATTGTATTTATAATCCAATTCATTGGGGATTGGCTTACAAATAAAATTGATAAACGATAATAGAAATGGGGACAGATTAAATGAAAAAACTTTTAAGTTTAGTATTAGTACTTACACTTACAGTTGTATTAGCTGCTTGTGGTAAAGGCGGAGACGAAAAAGATAAAAAAATCGTTGTAGGTGCTTCACCAGCACCACATGCTGAAATCTTAGAAAAAGCAAAACCACTTCTTAAGGAAAAAGGTTATGATTTAGAAATTAAAACAATCAATGATTACACGACACCTAACAAATTGTTAGATAAAGGTGAACTTGATGCTAACTTCTTCCAACACGTACCTTATTTAAAAACTGAAAGTAAAGAAAAAGGCTACAAAATTGAAGATGCTGGTAAAGTTCACTTAGAACCAATGGCTGTGTATTCTAAAAAGTATAAAAGCTTAAAAGATCTTCCAAAAGGTGCAACAGTATATGTTTCAAATAACCCTGCAGAACAAGGTCGTTTCTTAAAATTCTTCGTTGATGAAGGTTTAATTAAAATTAAAAAAGGCGTGAAAATTGAAGACGCTAAATTCGAAGATATTACTGAAAACAAAAAAGACATTAAATTTAATAATAAACAATCAGCAGAATATCTTCCAAAAATCTATCAAAACCAAGATGTAGATGCTGCTATTATTAACTCTAACTATGCTATTGATCAAGGTTTAAATCCACAAAAAGATTCAATTGTAGTTGAAAAACCTAATAACAACCCTTATGCAAACTTAATTGCAGTACAAAAAGGACATAAAGATGATGAAAAAATCAAAGCTTTAATTGAAGTATTACAATCTAAAGATATTCGTGATTTCATCAATGACAAATATAAAGGTGCAGTTGTGCCTGCGAAATAATGATTAATATGTAGTTGAAAAACGGTTCACAAAAAATTTGTGAACCGTTTTTTTTGCATGTTATATCAATATATACATTTAAATAATAGACTCATTTATATTATAAATTTGAATCATCTTGATATAGTATTCCAACGCCAATACCACCTTGCCCCATCGAATATTCAAATTTAATAATCTCTATATAAGGATGTTCTTCTAGAAAGGCATTGACCTTTTTATTTAATCCTTTTTCAGTCATAGCAGTAAAATTAACAAATGTCATAACAATCATCTCCAGTTAATCAGTAATTATAGCAATTATTTTAAATAGGAAGAAAAAATAAAAAATCATAAAAATGATGTTTATTTATAATATACGTTGGGTATTTTAAGGTTAACTAAGACTTCGTAGTCTAGCAAGGAGGAATTTAAAATGGCAGAAGATAAATTTGAACAAGCAAAAGGTAATATTAAAGAAACAGTTGGTAATGCAACTGATAATAAAGATTTAGAAAAAGAAGGTAAAGGCGACAAAGCGTCAGGTAAAGCTAAAGAAGTTGTTGATAATGTTAAAGATAAAGCAAATGATGTTATCGACAAACTCAAAGGTGACAAATAAGTTGTTTTTAATTTAAAGAAGTTTTTGGATAAGTGAAAAAAGACAATTTCTATTAAAATAATATAGAAATTGTCTTTTTTATAATTATTTTGATTATTTTCAGTTCGTTGAGCTGTCACTTTTCTCATATTAAGTGCCATTAGCACAAATCTTAGTTCTCTTTTGTCTTTATTTATCCCTCGAACGGACATTCGAGGGAAACCCAAAATAGCCTTCATAAATCCAAAAACATGCTGAAGCTATTCCCTAAGTAAGCGAGCTAACAATATGTAGTATTGTAAATAAAGAAGCCAGTAAATGAATTTATAATAAACTCATTTACTGGCTATTTTGCTAGGAATTATGTCCCAGTCTCTTTTTTATCTATTTTAGAAATTATGACTGTGTGTCATTGTTAAACGTAATAAGTCCCATACAATAACTTACAATATACCCAATCACTAAAGTGATAATCGAAATGAACCACTCTATTCCAGTGCTAGGTAATCCTGGAAATACTGCATAAACTGAACCAATAACAAAACCCGTAATGAGAGCGAATGTTCCGGTGAAATAGTGAGATAAACAGTATGTGATCATACGGCTTGAAAATAAAAATCCAACCAAAATGCCTAGGCCTACTATCAATAATATAGGGAGACCAATAAAGTTTAACTGAGCTAAATTAGAAATGGCATACATTACAGTTCCATAAGCTCCAAACACAAGTAGCATAAATGATCCAGAAATACCTGGAAGTAACATTGCACTAGATGCACATATACCTGCGATAAAATATTTAATTACAAGACCGAAAGATAATTGGAAAGATAAACCTGATTGCTGTGTGCTAGGATTTAATAACGTTAATGCTACTATAATCATGATGCCCAAAGTTAATAAACTATAATGCTTAATGGTGAATGTTTTTTTAAAATCTGAAGTTTTTAATAGGTAGGGAACAATACCTATAATTAAACCAGTAAAAAAGAACATCGTTATTACGTGATGGTGATTAAGTAGGTAATGAATTAAATTACTAAGTAACCCAATAGCTAAAATCATTCCTATCATTATAGGAAGTAAAAATGTCAGACTCGGCCAAAATCGTTTAGAAAACAATCCACTAATTGATGAAATAAAACCGTCATAAATTCCTAAAAGTAAAGCAATGGTTCCTCCGCTAATTCCTGGAACTAAATCCGAAGTTCCCATGGCAAATCCTTTTAAAATATTTTTCCATTTAAATGTCATGAATGTCTCCTTTCTCCATTAACTTAATACGAATACTACCAAATTTTTGACTTACAATGAAATATTAAGTTAGTCAATCATCATTAGTATGTAGATGTCTATTGAGAACAAATGCCTTTTGATTATCAGTCGCACTTAAAAATTGAAGTGATTTTGAAATGTTTTTTAAGGAAAGTATAGTCCTTTTTTGTCGTTTTAATAAGTTTATATTAGGGACTATTTACGTTATAATTAAATGTATTAAAGTGTTAGAAGTCTTTTTGACTATAAATTAAAATTACTATAAACTAGTTAAGAAAACTTTATATTTTATGGAGGGAATATAAATGTCATCAACATTAGAAATTAAAGACTTACATGTGTCTATTGAAGATAAAGAAATTTTAAAAGGTGTTAATTTAACAATTAATACTGGTGAAGTTCATGCAATCATGGGACCTAATGGTACAGGTAAATCAACATTATCTTCTGCAATTATGGGTCATCCAAGTTATGAAGTTACTCAAGGTGAAGTATTACTTGATGGTGTAAATATTTTAGAATTAGATGTTGACGAAAGAGCAAAAGCAGGTCTTTTCTTAGCAATGCAATATCCATCAGAAATTACAGGTGTAACAAATGCAGACTTTATGCGTTCAGCAATTAATGCAAAACGTGAAGAAGGTCAAGAAATTAACTTAATGCAATTTATTAAAAAATTAGATAAACAAATGGACTTTTTAGATATTGACAAAGACATGGCCCAACGTTATTTAAATGAAGGTTTCTCAGGTGGAGAGAAAAAACGTAATGAAATCCTACAATTAATGATGTTAGAACCAAAATTTGCGATTTTAGATGAAATTGACTCAGGTCTAGATATTGACGCATTAAAAGTTGTTTCTAAAGGAATCAATGAAATGCGTGGCGAAGATTTCGGTGCATTAATGATTACACACTATCAACGCTTATTAAACTATATCACTCCTGACAAAGTACATGTTATGTATGGCGGTAAAGTTGTAAAATCAGGCGGTCCAGAATTAGCTAAACGTCTTGAAGAAGAAGGTTATGAATGGGTTAAAGAAGAATTTGGTGCAACTGAATAGGTCATTAAATAAATAGAAACTATTCATTAAAAGAACTGATTGATTCTAAAATGTGTAATTACATATTTCATATATCGAATCAGTTATTAAAATTTTTCATCAAGTAGGAGGAAAAAAGCATTATGACAACAGAAACTTTAAATATTTCTGAAGCACAACTTGTTGATTATTCTAAAGCACAAAATGAACCTTCTTGGATGACTGAACTACGTCAAAAAGCTTTGAAATTAACAGAAACTTTAGAAATGCCTAAACCAGATAAAACAAAACTAAGAAAATGGGATTTTGATTCATTTAAACAACATCATGTAGAAAGTGACTCATATCATGATGTATCAGAACTTCCTGAATCAGTTAAAAATATTATTGATATAGAAAATTCTAAAAATTTAGTTATTCAACATAATAATGATTTAGCTTTCACACAAGTATCAGAACAAGCGAATAATAATAATGTTATTATTGAGGGTTTATCAAAAGCGTTACAAGATCATAGTGAGTTAGTAAAAAAATATTTAATGAAAGATGCAGTTACAGTGGATGAGCATCGATTAACTGCTTTGCATACAGCATTATTAAATGGTGGCGTATTTGTATATGTTCCTAAAAATATAGTAGTTGAAGATCCTATTCAATATGTAGTATTACATGACGATGAGAACGCAAGTTTATTTAATCATGCCATTATTGTAACGGAAGAAAGTGCTGAAGTAACATATGTTGAGAATTACCTTTCAACTACTAGTGGTGAAGGTAATCAAGTAAATATTATTTCTGAAGTTATTGCAGGAGCAAATTCTAATATTACTTACGGCTCAGTTGACTATCTAGATAAAGGATTTACTGGTCACATTATTCGTCGTGGTGTGACAGCAGCAGATGCATCAATTAATTGGGCTTTAGGCTTAATGAATGAAGGAAGCCAAATTATTGATAATACTACTAATTTAATTGGTGATCGTTCAACAAGTGAACTAAAATCAGTTGTTGTAGGTACTGGTGATCAAAAAATCAACTTAACATCTAAAATTGTTCAATATGGTAAAGAAACAAATGGTTATATCTTAAAACATGGTGTAATGCGTGAAAATGCTTCATCTGTATTTAACGGTATTGGATATATCAAACATGGTGGTACAAAATCTATCGCTAATCAAGAATCTCGTGTATTAATGCTTTCAGAGCATGCTCGCGGAGATGCAAACCCTATTCTACTAATCGATGAAGATGATGTTGAAGCAGGACATGCAGCTTCAGTTGGACGCGTTGACCCAGAACAACTTTACTACTTAATGAGTCGTGGTATTTCTCAAAAAGAAGCAGAACGTCTAGTTATTCATGGTTTCTTAGATCCAGTAGTACGTGAATTACCAATTGAAGATGTGAAACGTCAATTACGAGAAGTCATCGAACTTAAAGTAAATAAATAGGTCATTGAGATTTTCAATAAAAGAAAGGTCGTGAAGGTAGTGGCCGAAACTTCATTAAACATACAAGAAATTATTGAAGACTTTCCTATACTAAATCAAAAAGTTAATGGAAAACGATTAGCTTATCTTGATTCAACAGCTACAAGTCAAACACCAGTGCAAGTGTTAAATGTATTAGATGATTATTATAAACGTTACAATTCTAATGTGCATCGTGGTGTGCATACTCTAGGTTCTTTAGCAACAGATGGATATGAAAGTGCTCGTGAAACAGTACGACGTTTCATTAATGCTAAATATTTTGAGAAAATTATTTTTACTAGAGGTACGACGGCCTCAATTAATATTGTGGCACGTAGTTATGGAGACGCTAATATTAAAGAAGGCGACGAAATTGTTATAACAGAGATGGAACATCATGCTAATATTGTGCCTTGGCAACAACTAGCTAAACGAAAAAAAGCTACTTTAAAATTTATTCCTATGACTGATGATGGTGAACTAAGAATTGAAGATATAAAAGCGACAATTAATGACAATACTAAGATTGTAGCTATTGCCCATGTATCTAATGTCTTAGGGACAATTAATGATGTGAAAGCAATTGCTAAGATAGCACACGAACACGGCGCTATTATTAGTGTTGATGGAGCACAATCTGCACCTCATATGAATATAGACGTCCAAGATTTAGACGTTGATTTCTTTAGCTTTAGTGGTCATAAGATGTTAGGACCAACTGGCATTGGTGTATTATATGGAAAACGTGAATTACTTCAAAACATGGAACCTGTTGAATATGGCGGTGACATGATTGATTTTGTAAGTAAGTACGATGCAACATGGGCTGATTTACCTACTAAATTTGAAGCAGGTACACCTATTATTGCTCAAGCTATTGGATTAGCTGAAGCCATTCGTTATATCGAAAATATAGGCTTTGATGCCATTCATCAGCATGAAAAAGAATTGACAGAATATGCTTATGATCAATTATCTTCAATTGAAGGATTAGAAATATATGGTCCACCTAAAGAAAAACGTGCAGGTGTGATTACTTTTAATTTAGCAGACATTCATCCACATGATGTTGCTACAGCAGTAGATACTGAAGGTGTCGCTGTGAGAGCTGGACATCATTGTGCACAACCACTAATGAAATGGTTAGATGTATCATCTACAGCAAGAGCAAGTTTTTATATTTATAATACTAAAGAAGATGTTGACCAATTAGTAAAAGCATTGAAACAAACGAAGGAGTTTTTCTCATATGAGTTTTAATAATTTAGATCAACTTTATAGATCTGTAATTATGGATCATTATAAGAATCCTCGTAATAAAGGCGTTTTAGATAATGGATCAATGACAGTAGATATGAATAATCCTACTTGTGGTGATCGTATTAGACTAACATTTGATATCGAAGATGGGATCATTCAAGATGCGAAATTTGAAGGCGAAGGTTGCTCGATTTCGATGTCAAGTGCATCTATGATGACTGAAGCAGTTAAAGGTCATTCATTAGGCGAGGCAATGCAAATGAGTCAAGAATTTACTAAAATGATGTTAGGCGAAGATTATAACATCACTGAAGATATGGGTGATGTCGAAGCATTACAAGGTGTTTCTCAATTTCCAGCACGTATTAAATGTGCTACATTAGCTTGGAAAGCTTTAGAAAAAGGTACAGTGCAAAAAGAAGGTAAAACAGAAGGTACAACCGAAGAATAGTATTATCATAAGTAATGAATTTATGCTAAGTACTATGGTGGTGTGACATTTTACACATATATCTTTTTATGTAGTGTGCATGTTGTTACAATATCTATAGATAGTAGTGAAAGATAAATGATGCGCATATTGTTTTAAATATATTTAAGGAGTGATTGAAATGGCTAAAAAAGCACCTGATGTTGGAGATTATAAATATGGTTTCCATGATGAGGACATTTCCATTTTCAGATCAGAACGAGGTCTAACAGAAAATATTGTTAGAGAAATTTCAAAAATGAAAGATGAACCAGAATGGATGCTTAATTTCCGTTTGAAAGCATTAAAACTATTCTATAAAATGCCAATGCCTCAATGGGGTGGCGATTTATCAGAATTAGATTTTGATGATATCACATATTACGTTAAACCATCAGAACATACTCAACGTTCTTGGGATGAAGTGCCTGAAGAGATTAAACGTACATTTGATAAATTAGGTATTCCAGAAGCGGAACAAAAATATTTAGCAGGTGTCTCTGCACAATATGAATCAGAAGTTGTATATCATAACATGGAAAAAGAATTAGAAGAAAAAGGTATCATCTTTAAAGATACAGATAGTGCTTTACGTGAAAATGAAGACTTATTTAAAGAATACTTTGCTTCTGTTGTTCCAGCAGCTGACAATAAATTCGCAGCATTAAATTCAGCAGTATGGTCAGGTGGTTCATTTATCTACGTACCTAAAAACGTTAAATTAGATACACCATTACAAGCGTACTTCCGAATTAACTCAGAAAATATGGGTCAATTTGAACGTACATTAATTATTGCTGATGAAGGGGCTTCAGTAAACTATGTTGAGGGTTGTACTGCACCAGTATATACTACAAGTTCATTACACTCAGCAGTAGTTGAAATTATTGTTCATAAAGATGCACATGTTCGTTATACTACTATCCAAAACTGGGCTAACAATGTTTATAACTTAGTTACTAAGCGTACGTTTGTTCATGAAAATGGTAATATGGAATGGGTTGACGGTAACTTAGGTTCTAAGTTAACAATGAAATACCCTAACTGTGTATTATTAGGTGAAGGTGCGAAAGGTAGTACATTATCCATCGCATTTGCAGGTAAAGGTCAAGTTCAAGATGCAGGTGCTAAAATGATTCATAAAGCACCAAACACATCTTCAACTATCGTCTCTAAATCAATTTCTAAAAACGGCGGTAAAGTAATCTATCGCGGTATCGTTCACTTTGGACGCAAAGCCAAAGGTGCACGTTCAAATATTGAATGCGATACATTAATTCTAGATAACGAATCAACTTCAGACACAATTCCATACAATGAAGTATTTAATGATAATATTTCATTAGAACATGAAGCGAAAGTTTCTAAAGTATCTGAAGAACAACTATTCTATCTAATGAGTAGAGGGATTTCTGAAGAAGAAGCAACAGAGATGATTGTTATGGGATTCATCGAACCGTTTACTAAAGAATTACCAATGGAATATGCTGTAGAAATGAACCGTCTTATTAAATTTGAAATGGAAGGTTCAATTGGATAATTTAATATATCGATTAGACTAATATTTCAAAGAACTAGAATGTTTGTATTAATTAAATATTCTAGTTCTTTTTTGTCTTAAAGTTATATTATTAATAATATTTTTATTGCATTAATGCTTCCGTATTTATGGATGTGCTATTTATCTAGTCATTATTTAGTGAAATATCCATTAAAAACTAAATTAGATTTCATGATTTATGATAATCCAATTATAGTTAAAGTAACAAAAATGAATTAAAAGCGCTTAACATTAAATTAGAATCATCTCATGTTAATGGATAGTTTAAAACAATTTGAGTAGCATTTTTAAATGTTGCAATGTCAATGAACACAAGATATATTCACGTACATGATATGATGCTTCAATTTCCTCTTAATTAAACATTTAATATACATAGGACTGTAGTATTTATTATTGCTAGTCTTACATTGATGCTTATATATTTTAACTTGTATTCATCAGTTCTTAATAGTCACTACTATAATAATGCGGGTAAGCGATGTTCGGCATAAGAACTTGAAATTTAAGATGACGACGTAAAGGACCTATATATAGTTTGAATCAATTTTTAAAAGGGAATTATTTTGGTGAATTACTAGAATATATAATGAGATATTTATCTTTAAAAGACTAAAGGGGATGTTTATAATCGAGTGGCATGATCATTGTTTAACTGAACTATTAAATATTAAATATCCAATTATTCAAGCGGGTATGGCAGGTAGTACAACTCCAGAATTAGTAGCATCTGTCAGTAACAGTGGAGGTCTTGGATGTATTGGAGCGGGATATTTTACTCCTAATAAATTAGAAGAAGAAATACAACATGTTCAATCATTGACTCAAAAGCCTTTTGGCGTAAATATATTTGTACCGAATAAAGTGAATTATTCAAAAACACAAGTTGACCATATGAATGCTTGGTTAAGACCATATCGAAGAGCTTTAAATTTAGAAGAACCTACTATTAATTTGTCTGAAGAGCAACAATTTGAAAATACGATTGATATAATTATTAATTATAATATACCAGTATGTTGTTTTACATTTGGTATTCCTAACCAACACATTATTAACAAATTAAAAGAAGCAAATATTATACTCGTCGGTACAGCGACATCTATTGACGAAGCAATAGAGAATGAACGTGCAGGTATGGATGTTGTCGTTGCACAAGGAAGTGAAGCAGGAGGACATAGAGGCTCATTTTTAACTGTTAAAGAGGATAGAGAACCGGCAATTGGGTTGATGTCACTCATTCCGCAGATGGCAGATAATGTATCAATTCCTGTAGTTGCTGCAGGAGGTATAATGGACGGACGAGGAATATTAGCGAGCATGGTATTAGGAGCACAAGGTGTTCAAATGGGTACAGCCTTTTTAACATCAAAGGAAAGTGGGGCTAACGAGCTAGTTAAACAAACCATCATAAATAGTAAAGAAACAGATACAATTATCACTGATGTGTTTAGTGGTAAGTATGCTCGGGGTATTAGTAATCAATTTGTTCAAGCCATGATTAATTATGATGGTGATATTCCACCTTATCCAATTCAAAATCAGTTAACACAATCCATTAGAAAACAAGCAGCTGCAAATGGAGATAGTGAATTTACTCATATTTGGAGTGGACAATCCCCTCGATTAGCTACTAATCAAAGAGTGGACAATTTAATGAAACAATTACTCTTACAAATTGAACACTTATTAACACATAAATAACGTGTTATAGTGAGGATTTTAAAGTAATAAGAAAATGTAAAGTTAGTATACAACAAGTGATATATTAATTTTGAATGTGGTATCATATATCTGGTGATAAAAATGATTAATATTGGTCTAACTGGATGGGGAGATCATGATTCTTTGTATGAAGGTCTTGAAAGACAAACAGATAAATTACGTACATATGCGAGTCATTTTCCAGTTGTTGAACTTGACGCCTCATATTATGCTATCCAACCTGAACGTAATATATTGAAATGGATCAATGAAACGCCAGATAAGTTTCAATTTATTGTTAAGATTCATCAAGCATTAACGCTTCATTCAGATTATAAAGCCTATGCTGATACACGATCTGAACTATTTAAACAATTTAGACAAATGCTTGAACCACTTATTGCACATCATAAATTAGCAATGGTGCTTGTACAATTCCCACCTTGGTTTGATTGTACAGCTCAAAATATAAATTATATTTTGTATGTTCGACAACAGCTAGAAGATATCCCCATGTGTGTAGAATTTAGACATCAATCTTGGTTTAATTCCCAATTTAAAGAACAAACTTTAATGTTTTTAACTGAACATAAAATTATTCATGCGGTCGTAGATGAACCACAAATTAAAGATGGGTCTATACCTTTAGTCAATCGCATTACTTCTAGTACTGCTTTTGTGCGTTATCATGGTAGGAATCAGCATGGTTGGACTAAAAAAGATATGACAGATCAAGAGTGGCGAGACGTTCGATATTTATATAATTATAATGAAAATGAGTTAAAAGATTTAGCAAATAAAGTTCAAATATTAGAACAAAATGCTAAAAAGGTCTATGTCATTTTTAATAATAATTCTGGTGGTCATGCAGCTCAAAATGCTAAAACCTATCAAGATATATTACATATAGAGTATACAGGCTTAGCACCTCAGCAATTAAAATTTTTCTAAGAGGCGAATTATAATGTTTTTAACAATTATTTTATTAGTTTTAATTGGATTATTATCTGCAGTATTAGGTTCGTTAGTAGGTATTGGTGGTGGTATAATTATCGTACCTACTTTAGTGTATTTAGGAGTGAACCATCATCTGTTACACGGCATCACTACTCAGATTGCAATTGGTACGTCATCGGTTATTCTTATTGTAACTGGGCTTTCTTCATCTATTGGTTATTTGAAAACAAAGCAAGTAGATATTAAAAATGGATCTATATTTTTATTTGGATTATTACCCGGTTCACTTATTGGTTCATTTTTAAGTAGATATTTAACATTAAATTCGTTTAATTTATACTTTGGTATTTTTATGATATGTGTATCTATTTTATTGATGATTAGACATAAAATTAAACCATTTAAAGTATTCGACAAGGAAAAGTATCGTAAAACATATATCGATGCAGAAGGAATTACATATCATTATAGTGTTCCGCCTGTATTGGCCTTCTTTGCTACATTATTTATAGGTGTACTAACAGGATTATTTGGAATTGGTGGCGGAGCATTGATGACGCCTTTAATGCTTATAGTATTTAGATTTCCACCTCATGTAGCAGTAGGTACCAGTATGATGATGATTTTCTTTTCAAGTGTCATGAGTTCAATTGGCCATATTATACAAGGACATGTAGCTTGGTCATATTCAATTGTTTTAATTATTTCTAGTTATATCGGCGCTCAAATTGGAGTGAAAGTGAATCACTCGATTAAATCAGAAACAGTAGTATTGTTATTACGTACGGTAATGTTAATTATGGGTGTATATTTAATTATTAAATCGTTTTTATAATAAAACAGGAGGAATTTAAGTGAAGCTTACAATTTTTCATACAAATGACATTCATAGTCACCTTAATGAATATGCGCGTATTATGGCGTATATGGCTGAACACCGACCTGAACTTCAACACCCTTCACTTTATTTAGATATTGGTGATCATGTTGATTTATCTACACCAGTAACAGAAGCAACTATGGGCAAAAAGAATGTAGAACTTTTAAATGAGGCGCATTGTGATATTGCTACAATTGGGAATAATGAAGGAATGACTATTTCTCATGAAGCATTAAATAAACTTTACAATGATGCACAATTTAAAGTCATATGTGCTAATGTTTTAGACGAAGATGGCCACTTACCTCGTCATATTGCTACATCTTATATAAAAGAAATAGAGGATGTGCGCTTTTTATTTGTAGCAGCCACGGCACCTTTCACGCCATTCTATCGAGCACTTGATTGGATTGTGACAGACCCATTAGAAGCCATCAAAGACGAAATTGAACAACGAAAAGGACAATACGATGTATTAATAGTTATGAGTCATGTAGGTGTCTTTTTTGATGAAAAATTATGTCAAGAAATCCCAGAAATAGATGTGATACTAGGAAGTCACACACATCATCATTTTAATCATGGTGAAATAAATAATGGTGTACTTATGGCAGCAGCAGGGAAATATGGATATTATCTTGGAGAAGTGAATTTAACTATTGAAAATAAAAAAATAGTTACTAAAGAGGCTACATTATATCCAGTAGACACATTACCAGTGGTTAAAACACGTTTTGATGAAGAGGGAAAAGAGTTGATGAATAAGTCGATTATTAATAAACCAGTTTCTTTATCTAGTAAAACAAATGTGATTACAAAAACGACTTATTTACTTGCAGAAAGTGTGTATGAGTTTACAAATGCAGATTGTACAATTATTAATGCCGGATTAATTGTTAATAGTGCTGAGGGCGATAAGCTTACTGAATACGATATTCATACTATGTTACCTCATCCAATCAACTTAGTTCGTATACGTTTGAAAGGTTCTGAATTGAAAAAAATAATTATAAAAAGTCAAAAGCAAGAATATATGCATGAACACGTCCAAGGGTTAGGATTTAGAGGCGATATTTTTGGTGGTTACACATTATATCAATGTGGATTTATTCAATCAGAACAGCGGTTCTTTATAGATGGACAAGAAATACAAGATGAGCATACGTATATATTAGGAACTGTAGATATGTATACATTTGGAAGATATTTTCCATTATTAAAAGGAAAATCTATTGATTATTTAATGCCTGAATTTTTAAGAGATATCTTTAAAGAAAAATTAATTCATATGCATCATTCTTTTTAGTACACAAATGTTCATAGTTATGTCTTAATTTTATAAGTTATTACATTTTAATTTAATGTAAATTTCGTTATAATAGTTGAAGATAGATTAAACAGGAGGGTATGTGTTGTTATGGCTACTAAAAATGAAGAAATTTTACGTAAACCAGATTGGTTGAAAATAAAGCTTAACACGAATGAAAACTATGTCGGCCTCAAAAAAATGATGCGTGAGAAAAATTTACATACAGTTTGTGAAGAAGCAAAATGTCCTAATATACATGAATGTTGGGGAGCTAGACGTACAGCAACATTTATGATTTTAGGTGCAGTATGTACAAGAGCTTGTCGTTTCTGTGCAGTAAAAACTGGTTTGCCCAATGAATTAGATTTAAATGAACCAGAACGTGTTGCAGAGTCTGTAGAACTTATGAATCTTAAACATGTTGTTATTACAGCTGTTGCACGTGATGATTTAAGAGATGCAGGATCTAATGTATATGCAGAAACTGTTCGTAAAGTACGTGAACGCAATCCATATACGACAATTGAAATCCTACCATCAGATATGGGTGGCGATTATGAAGCACTTGAAACACTAATGGCTTCAAGACCTGACATTTTAAACCATAACATTGAAACAGTTCGTCGCTTAACTCCAAGAGTTCGTGCGCGTGCAACTTACGATAGAACATTAGAATTCTTACGTCGTTCTAAAGAATTACAACCTGATATTCCAACTAAATCAAGTTTAATGGTAGGCTTAGGTGAAACATTGGAAGAAATTTATGAAACGATGGATGACTTACGTGCAAATGATGTTGATATTTTAACAATTGGTCAATATTTACAGCCATCACGTAAACACTTAAAAGTTGAAAAATACTATACACCATTAGAATTTGGTAAACTAAGAAAAGTTGCAATGGAAAAAGGATTTAAACATTGTGAAGCTGGTCCAATGGTACGTAGTTCTTATCATGCTGATGAACAAGTAAATGAAGCGGCAAAAGAAAAACACCGTCTTGGAGAAGAACAGTTACAACAAAAATAATATTCAACAAAACAAATTAAAATAAACTTTCTTTTAAGTGATAGTGTATTATGAATTCGCATTATTATATGAAACAATGATGTGAGTGCATAAAGTCAATTAAGGATGTTTATTAATGATAGATGCTAAAACTTAGATTGCTCTTTTTCTTTAAAATAAGCAATCTAAGTTTTTATTATAATAACAATTAAAGGTGACTTATTATGATTAAAGTTAATCAACAGTATTTTGAATTAATTGAAGACTATAGAGAATGCTTCGATGAAGAATTATTTGCTTCAAGATATTCAGATATACTTGATAAATATGACTTTGTAGTTGGAGATTATGGTTATGATCAATTACGTTTGAAAGGATTTTACAAAGATTCAAATAAAAAAGCTGAAATTTCAAAACGTTTCTCAACAATTCAAGATTATATTTTAGAATATTGTAATTTTGGTTGTCCATATTTCATAGTGAGACATATTAATGAAAATGAACGATTAGATTCAATTGAACGTGGAAGTGGTATAGATAAAGTGGAAGATAAATTGCATGATGTTAAAATAAAACCTACAATACAATCTACTGAAAAAAAGAATAATAAATAATGAAAGGCCAAATCAATGATATTACCATAATAAACATTGCTTTGACCTTTAATTTATTGAATAACTTGATTGAGATATTCAATGATTTCTTCGCTTTCTTCTTGAGACACGCCTAATATATGAGCAATATACCCTTCTTCTTCAATATCATCTGTGCCTATGATTCCAAATTTATTAGTTTGAAGATTTAATACTAATGTTTTACCATAATGACGATCAGTCTGAATAAGCATTAAATCATAGCGACTATGTTCACCTACAAATCCTACAAATTGCGCTTGTGATTGTTCCTCATCATCGTATAGAAACATATCTATCATATCAGTCATGCTCCTTTATTTTTAATATGTGAAATTAGTATAACGACAAATGAAGCATGATGCAAAACTATGGTATTATAATAATAATAAGAGGTGACAGACATGTATTTTGTAGATAAAGATAAATTAACACTTAAAATAAAATATTTAAATCAACTTATTAATGACTATAAAACAAATAAATCAAATCATTATGCATTTGAACGTATTGTACAAATGCTTATTGAATCGTCGGTAGATATTGGAAATATGATTATTGATGGTTTTATTTTGAGAGACCCTGGTAACTATAAAGATGTGATTGATATTCTAGAACTTGAAGGTGTTATTTCCAAAGATACACAACACTATATTAATGATACAGTTGAAATAAGAAAACAGTTTGCACATCAATATACAGAATTAGATGTCGAAATACTTGAACCGTTATTTGATACATCGATACCTTATTATCAACAATTTGTTAAGGAAGTTACTCAATTTCTTGAAAAAGAAAATGTTCCAATTACCGCTTTTGGAAAAGGAGACAATTCATAATGAAAAATTATAAAGGATATTTAATCGATTTGGATGGAACAATGTATATGGGTACAGCAGAAATTGATGGAGCTGCTCAATTTATTGATTATTTGAACAAAAATAATATTCCTCATTTATATGTGACTAATAATTCTACTAAGACCCCTGAAGAAGTAACAGAAAAGTTAAAAGAAATGAACATTGATGCTAAACCAGAAGAAGTGGTTACTTCTGCTCTAGCTACAGCAAATTTCATTGCAGAAGAAAGTAGTCAAGCTAGTGTGTATATGCTAGGGGGGAATGGTTTAAGAACAGCGCTAACCAATGCAGGTTTAAACGTAAAAGAAGATGAGAATGTAGATTATGTAGTGATCGGTTTAGATGAAGCAGTCACATATGAAAAACTTGCAGTAGCTACTTTAGCAGTACGCAAAGGTGCAAAATTTATCTCTACTAATCCAGACGTCTCAATTCCTAAAGAAAGAGGTTTCTTACCTGGGAATGGAGCTATTACAAGTGTTGTTAGTGTTTCTACTGGACAACAACCACAATTTATCGGTAAACCAGAAACCGTAATCATGCATATTGCTTTAGACATTTTGAAACTCGATAAGTCTGAAGTGGCTATGGTAGGAGATTTATATGATACAGATATTATGTCTGGTATTAATGTAGGTATGGATACGATACATGTACAAACAGGCGTAACATCTTATGAAGAAATTCAAACAAAACAACCACAGCCCACATATTCATTTAAAGATTTGAATGAGGCCATAGCTGAATTAGAAAGTAACTCTTATTAATTAAAATATTTTCTATGATGACTTCTTATTACTTATATTTGTGATATAAGTAATAAGAAGTTTTTTTATATATAACAGTTTTGTTATGTTAAGTGTAATTGTGATATTTAATAATTAGCACTAATATATAGAATATCAAAGATAAGAATAAGGAAATATCTGATAAGATAGATACACAGCCAACAATCGTTAATTATTATATAAAATAAATTTGATATATAATTAATATTTTTATATAATAAAGTGTAAAAATAAAAATCACGATATGATATTTCTTGATAGCAAGATAACTTTATTAAATATAAAAAAGTAGAATTGTTCTTCAAAATAAATAGCAATGTTTGTGAGGTGCACTATTCAATTGAAAGAAACTAATAAAAAAGGTGTTTTTTATGAAAAAACAAAACCATATCTACTCACTATTCTATACTTAGCAATTTTTATAGCATTGTATCTTATATATGGTTCAGGCGATACACATAATAATTTTATATATAATGAATTTTAGTAAGGAGTCAAATGATGACAGATATTATAAATTTAATTAATGATATTGGACAAAAAAATCCAGATCGAATAGCTATTAGACATAAGTCAGATGAGTTAACGTATCGTCAACTTATAGAAGAATCTAGTAAGCTAGCACATTATTTACAAGATACAAAAAAACCATTAATAATTTACGGGCATATGTCACCGTATATGATAGTTGGAATGATAGGAGCAATAAAAGCAGGATGTGGCTACGTGCCAATAGATACGTCAGTTCCAGTAGAACGTGTAGAAATGATTATGAATAAAGTAGAGCCAACATTTATTTTAAATACAACTGATTCAAGTGTGAATCAATCAGTGAAAGAAATTAAAATTGAAGATATTAAACACTCTGATTATCCGATTGTTTTTGATAATCAAATGGCTAAAACAGATGTTGTCTATACTATTTTTACTTCTGGTTCTACAGGTGAGCCTAAAGGTGTACAAATTGAGTATGCGAGTTTAATAGAATTTGCAGAATGGATGGTCTCATTAAATGAAACAGATGATCACCAAGAGTGGTTGAATCAAGCACCATTCTCATTTGATTTATCTGTAATGGCAATTTATCCATGTTTAACATCTGGTGGAACACTTAACCTTGTAGATAAGGATATGATAAAAAAACCGAAGTTATTAAATGAAATGCTTGTTCAAACGCCAATCAATGCTTGGGTGTCAACTCCATCATTTATGGAAATGTGTTTATTACTTCCTAATCTTAATGAAAAAGATTATCCAAGTTTAAATCATTTCTTCTTTTGTGGAGAAATCTTACCTCATAGAACAGCTAAAGCACTTGTTGATAGATATCCAAATGCGGTTGTTTATAACACGTATGGTCCAACTGAAGCGACTGTTGCAGTTACTAGTGTAAGAATTACATCCGAGATTTTAGAACGTTATAATCCACTTCCAGTAGGTGTAGCAAGACCGAATACTATGTTATCAACAACTGTTGAAGGTGAGCTTGTCATTAAAGGTACAAGTGTAAGTTTAGGATATCTAAAAAATAAAGAAAAAACTGAATCAGTGTTTAAATTTGATAATGGAGTGCGCATTTATCACACAGGTGATAAAGCTATTGAAAAAGATGGATACTGGTTTATCCAAGGGCGTATAGATTTTCAAATAAAATTAAACGGTTATCGTATGGAACTAGAAGAAATCGAAACACAACTAAGACATTCAGAATATGTTAGAGAAACCGTTGTTGTACCAATTTATAAAAATGGAAAAGTTGTTTATCTTGTAGGTGTGATTGTACCTACTGAACAAGTCGATAATGATTTAGAGATGACTAGAAACATTAAAAATGAATTAAAGTCTCGCTTACCTGAATACATGATTCCGAGAAAATTCGTTTGGATGAAACAACTTCCATTAACGTCAAATGGAAAACTTGATCGTAAACAAGTTGCAGAGGATATTGACGCATGATTCCTTATGGTACGTTTACCTTCTTCTTAGTCGCATTTATCGTACTTTTACCAGTCATCATACTCGGATTTTTAGGTAAGCGAAGCTATGTATATAATGGGATAAGTACAGCAATTATGATTGTGATTATTTTCTCTTCAGATAAATATAATTTATTTGGACAGACATATTTAAGTGTTCAATTAATCAGTTTTGTCATTTATCTAATATGGCAAGTACTGTTAATTATGTGGTATTACAAATCACGACAAAAAAACAATACTTTTGTTAAATTTTTAATTGTAATGATTTTATCGATTTTACCTTTAGCACTTGTTAAAATATTACAAAGTTCATGGTTGGGCGGACATCAAATACACTTCCATGAACATAAGTTAATTGAATTTGTTGGATTTTTAGGTATTTCGTATATCACTTTTAAAAGTGTGCAACTTATAATGGAAATTAGAGATGGGTCTATTAAAGAGATTAAAGTGGGTAAATTAATTCAGTTTATTTCATTCTTCCCAACTGTATCTTCTGGCCCAATTGACCGCTATAAACGCTTTGTTAAAGATGACAAAAAAATACCAACTGGTGAGCAATACAGAGGTATGGTAGTTAAAGCGATTCATATGATGATGCTTGGCTTTTTATATAAATATATTATTGCTCATTTAATTAATGTATATGCGATTATGCCATTACTTATGCATTTACATGGTTTTACTCATAAATGGCTATATATGTATGCCTATAGCTTCTATTTATTTTTTGACTTTGCAGGCTATAGCTTATTTGCTGTTGCAGTAAGTTATCTATACGGCATTAATACGCCGCCTAACTTTAAACAACCATTTAAAGCACGCAATATTAAAGATTTTTGGAATAGATGGCATATGTCACTATCATTCTGGTTTAGAGATTGCATTTACATGAGAACATTGTTCTATATGTCACGTAAAAAATTAATGAAAGATCAATTTGCTATGTCAAATTTTGCCTTTTTCTTAAACTTCTTTATTATGGGCATATGGCATGGATTAGAAGTATTTTATATTGTTTATGGTATCTATCACGGTTTAATGTTTATAGGTTATGGATATTATGAACGTTGGAGAAAGACACATCCGCCTCGCTTTCAAAATGGTTTTACTACCGCATTAAGTATTATCATCACATTCCATTTTGTAGCATTTGGATTTTTAATCTTTTCAGGAAAATTAATTTAAAGGGAGAAATGAAATATGGAATTTAGAGAACAAGTTTTAGATGTATTAGCTGATGTAGCAGAAAACGACGTGGTTAAAGAAAATCCAGATGTTGAGATTTTTGAAGAAGGAATTATTGATTCATTCCAAACAGTTGGATTATTATTAGAAATTCAAAATAGATTAGGAATTGAAGTATCAATTATGGACTTTGATCGCGATGAATGGGCAACACCTAATAAAATTATTGAAGCTTTAGAAGAATTACGATGAAATTCAAACCGTTTTTACCCATTATTATTAGTGGAATCATATTTTTAGCTTTTGTATTAATGCCTGCGAGTTGGTTTACCGGTCTCGTTAACAATAAGACACTTGCTGATAATAGGACGTCACTAACTGATCAAGTACTTAAAGGTACGCTCATTCAAAGTAAATTATTTAGTAATGATAAATATTATCCACTTTATGGTTCAAGTGAATTAAATAAACGTGACCCATTTAACCCTGCAATTGCAATGCATCATCGAAAAAATACAAAGCCTGTATTCTTAGTTGGTACGGGTGGTAATACCGATTTAATCAATGCTATTGAATTAGCGGGTCAATATGATCAACTAAAAGGTAAAAAGATGACATTTATCATTTCGCCACAATGGTTTAGTACACACGGCATTAATGATATGGATATGGCTGCGCGTACGACACCAAATCAAATTAATCAGATATTTCAACAAAATATGCCTTCAGAATTAAAACAACGTTATGCAAAACGATTATTAAAGTTTAAGAGTGTTCCTAATAAGGAATATTTAAAAACATTAGCTAAAGATCCAAGCAACACAAAAGGTCAATATATTTCTAATTTTAAAGAAAATCAACTTCTTAAAATTGAAGCAATTAAGACGTATTTTTCACTAGATAAATCACCATTAGCACACGTACATTCAATGATATCACCAAATGATTCATGGGAAGATATAAGTAATAAAGCAGTGCAACTTGGAGAAAGACGTTCTACTTCTAATGATTACGGCATTCGTAATGAATATTGGAAACAACTTATGCATAAAAAGCCTATGAATCGTCGCCAATATGAATTTAAAATGAATTCACCAGAGTTTAACGATTTATCTCTACTAGTGGATACGATGCATAAAGCAGGTGCTGATGTACAATATGTTATCCTTCCAGTGAATGGTAAATGGTATGATCATTTAGGTATTCATCGTTCAACACGTGAACCAGTCTATAAAAAAATACATAAAACTGTTATCACACATGGTGGTAAAGTTTACGATATGTCAGGTAAAGACTATGAAAAATATGTATTAAGCGACGTGGTACATGTAGGTTGGAAAGGTTGGGTATATATGAATCGTCAAATTGAAAAACATATGAATGATCATCAACCTAATTCTAAATAATAAATTAAAGCCCATCGCAGGTCATGATTTCATGAGTTGCGGTGGGCTTTAATTTAAAAAAATGAGACATTAATTTCAGCAATAATAATGTCTCACTCTTTAAATTTATATATTTAGAAAACTTGCTCTACTTCTATAACACCTGGTACTTCTTCGTGTAATGCACGTTCAATACCTGCTTTTAAAGTGATGGTTGAACTTGGACATGTTCCACATGCACCATGTAATTGTAATTTTACGATGCCATCTTCTACATCGACTAGCGTACAATCACCACCGTCACGTAATAAAAATGGACGTAGGCGTTCAATCACTTCAGCTACTTGATCAAACATTGATGCATTCTCAGTAGGCATGAGATATGTCTCCTTTCAAGTAAAATACTTCATATATTTATTATTAATTTATTATAATAGATAAAGAAAGAAAAATCTATAAATCTAAATGGGGGAGTAATAAATGACAAAAGTGAGTGTAGTTGTTTATGGTGCAGATGTTATATGTGCAAGTTGTGTCAATGCACCAACGTCTAAAAATACATATGAATGGTTAAAGCCACTATTAGAAAGAAAATATCCTAACATTCATTTCGATTATACGTATATTGATTTCCAAAAAGAAACAGAAAATCTAAGTGATCATGACCAACAATATATTGAACAAATTGAAAATGAGGAATTGTTTTATCCACTTATTACGATGAATGATGAATACGTAGCGGATGGTTATATTCAAGCAAAAAAAGTTACAAACTTTATAAATCAATACATTATAGGTAACTAAATATAAAAATAAGGCATTCAAATTTAATAGAAATGAGTACTTAATATAAACGAAGGGAATGAGTATACAAATTCGTCTACTCACTCCCACTAGCATTTATCCATTATGATATTTATATAACCACAGCACACCCGATTTCAAAATGTGTGCTAAACGACCGGTAACTGTACGATCCATAATATAGGCAAATCCTTTTTTCTCTCCTAAAGAACCGAGGAAGCCTTGTACTTTTAATTCAGGCATTTTTTCAGGTAATGGCTCATTGTTCCATTGTTTTTTTAAGACATCGGCAATTTGATCGCCTTGTACTTCTGCTAATTGAGCACTTGGCGCGTGAGGTAAAGCTGCGCAATCTCCTACTACATAAACATTTGTATAGGTAGGAACTTGATGATATTGATTAACAATGACACGACCACTTTGATTAATATCGATTGGTAAATTTCTAACTATCTCAACAGGCTGAATCCCAGCTGTCCACACTACAATATCAACAGATTCAGGAGTACCACCATTGTAAATTTTCCCATGCTCTACTCTATCAATTAATGAATTCGGCACCACTTTTACATTATTTTCACGGAACCATTTTGCAATATAATTACTTAATTTTTCTGGAAAATTTCTTAATATGCGAGAGCCACGATCATATAAAATGATTTCTAAATCTGCACGGCTTTCGCGTAATTCACTTGCTAATTCTATTCCACTCAAACCGGCTCCTACAATTCCAACGCTTGCTCCTTTAGGTAATTCACTAATACTATGAAAAGTCTCACGAGCTTTAGAAAGCGTTTGGATGCTATGTGTATATTCTTTTGCCCCTGGAACATTATGATATTTATCTTCACAGCCCAATCCAATAACTAACTCATCATAATCTATTTTAGTTTGTCCAACTGAAACAATTTGTGCATCTAAATCAATATCGCTAATTTCTCCATAAATGGTATTGACGCGATGAGAATTAGGGAAATTCATACGTACATCACAATCAGATTTTGTACCAGCGGCTAGTGCATAAAATTCAGGTTTTAAACCATGAAAAGGCATTCGATCGATGAGTGTTAAGGTATACTCTTGAGGAAGAACATCAGGAAGAATACGCGACATAATGCGCATATTACCATAACCTCCACCAAGTAGAACTAAATTTTTCATATTATTTACCCCTTTAAATTAAAATCAATGGATGATGTAGCACTTGCTTTAATTTTTTATAAGTTTAAGAATCTATAAAAAAATACATTTTAAGTATAAAGCAGGCATCCTAATAGTTAACGTTTTTCTACATTTATTGCCCCTTACAAATAAATGAAAGATTAATATAATTTTATTATATATGTTTTTAATAATCACGACAAACAAATGTGAAATGTTATTGAAAAATAAAAATAGTTACAAATCATAGCAATGCAACTTATACGTAGATTTGATATAATAATGTAATTAAAAATAATAAAGAAGGTGAAGTATGTTTCCATTAGTCGAATTCTGTATATCGAATATGGCCAAAGGCGGAGACTACGTTTACGATAAACTCGAAAATGATCCTGAAGTTGATGTGTTAGAATATGGGTGTCTCAATAATTGCGGTTTATGTTCTTCAGGATTATATGTATTAGTAGATGGAGAAATCGTTGAAGGAGATACACCTGAAAATCTACTATCCAATATTTATAAACACATAGAGGAAAATGACTTTACAAATCTTTTATAGGAGTGATTATATATGCCAACAGTAATACTTACTGAAGCAGCTGCTTATGAAGTCAAAGACATGTTAAAAAATAATAATATGGAAAACGGTTATTTAAAAATCAAAGTGAATGGTGGAGGATGTACAGGTTTAACTTATGGTATGTCTGCTGAAGAAGCGCCGGGCACGAATGATGAAGTTTTAGAATATTATGGATTAAAAGTATTAGTAGATAAATATGATGCTCCAGTACTAAAAGGAACGAAAATTGATTTTAAACAATCGCTTATGGGGGGAGGATTTCAAATCGATAATCCAAATGCAATTGCATCTTGTGGATGTGGCAGTTCTTTTAGAACAGCCGAAGTAGCTGGTCATCCTGAAAATTGCTAATTCCATATTGTTAATCATATAAAGTAAAGTGAGAATAAATTCAGATATTATTCTGTTGTTGCTTGAAAATATGATATAAAAACTATAGAATTATAAGTGGATTAAACTTTGTCAATTTTGTGAATAAATGTTCGCAAAATTGAATAAAAAAGTGTGGACTAAGACTATAAATGGGGATGAACAAATAAATAGGTTAAGTTCAAAGTTTGAAGAAGTAATTTGAATATTTATTATGCTTTAGCATTATAGATATCCATGCTTCGTTATGTTCTGAAATTTGTAGCCTTTATCTACTTTTAAGAAAAAATTACGAAAGCTTAGGTGAATGGAATGGCACAAAATCGTAAAAAAGTACTTGTATTAGGTGCTGGTTATGCAGGTTTACAAGCAGTTACTAAATTACAAAAAGAAATTTCTGCAAATGAAGCAGAAATCACTTTAGTTAATAAAAATAAATATCATTATGAATCTACTTGGTTACATGAAGCTTCAGCTGGAAATGTAAATTATGAAGATTTAATTTATCCAATTGAAAGTGTAATTGATCAAACTAAAGTTAACTTCATCAATGCAGAAGTAACTAAAATTGATAGAAATGTTAAAAAAGTAGAAACAACTCATGGTATTTTTGAGTATGATATTTTAGTTGTTGCGTTAGGTTTTGAAAGTGAAACATTCGGTATTAACGGAATGAAAGAACATGCATTCCAAATTGAAAATATTCATACTGCTCGCGAATTGTCTCGTCATATTGAAGACAAATTTGCTAACTATGCTGCTTCAAAAGAAAAAGACGAAAATGATTTAGCAATTTTAGTTGGTGGCGCTGGGTTTACAGGTATTGAATTCTTAGGTGAATTAACAGATAGAATTCCTGAATTATGTAATAAATATGGCGTAGATCAAAATAAAGTTAGAATTACATGTGTTGAAGCTATGCCTAAAATCTTACCAATGTTCTCAGAAAACCTTGTAAATTATGTAGTAAATTATTTAGAAGAACGTGGCGTTGAATTTAAAATTGGTACGCCAATCGTTGCTTGTAATGAAAAAGGTTTCAAAGTTAAAACTAATGACCAAGAACAACAACTTGAAGCTAATACTGCAGTATGGGCTGCTGGAGTTCGTGGTAGTCAACTTATGGAAGAATCATTTGAAGGTGTAAAACGTGGTCGTATTGTAACTAAACAAGATTTAACAGTCGACGGTCATGATGATATCTTCGTCATTGGTGATGTTTCTGCATTTATCCCAGCTGGTGAGGAACGTCCATTACCAACTACTGCACAAATTGCTATGCAACAAGGGGAACATGTTGCTAAAAATATTGAAAATATCTTAAATGGTCAAGCTACAACTGACTTCGAATATATTGATCGCGGCACAGTTTGTTCTTTAGGCGCACATGATGGTGTAGGTCATGTGTTTGGTAGAGACATTACTGGCAAGAAAGCTGCTTTCATGAAAAAAGTGATCGATACACGTGCTATATTCAAAATGGGTGGCGTAGGCTTAGCATTTAAAAAAGGTAAATTCTAAGTTAATAAATTAAATATTTAATAATTGAGGAGTGAGATAGAAATCTGTGGATACTAAATAGATTTCAATATCTCACTCTTTTATTGTAAAGGAGAATTATATGATACAGTTTAATTACGATTCTAATAAAATAACCGACGTTATTATCATAGGAGTACCTGATCATCTTAATCAAATTGGAAAGATTACATACCAAAATAGTGACATTACACAAACTATTGAAAATTATCGACATCGACATATTGTAAGTAGTCAATTAGGAAAAACATCTTCGACTATTTTATATATAAATAATGAACCTAAACGTTTAATTACGGTTGGACTAGGAAATTTAAAAAGATTATCTTATGGTTCTTTTTTAAAAGTTTTTGGTGTGCTTTTTCAATATCTAAAAAAAGAGCATGTTACAGAAGCAAATGTTCTTTTTGAGACATTTAATTCAAAACAAATAGATAAAGCAAGTGTTGCAGAGATTTTTGGATTACAAAGTAGACAATCAATTTATGAATTTAATAACTATAAATCTAACAAATCAACGCCGTACCAACTGGAATTATATATAGAATCATCTGATAATGAAGAGAACAAAATAAATATAAAAACAGGGTATTTGATTGGTGAATCAGTGAATGTAGCACGTGATTTTAGTAACATGCCTCCAAATATACTTACTCCAGAACATTTCGCAAGCGAAGTAGCACATCACTTTAAAGAGTCCTCTGTTTCAATAGATATTAAAAATAATGAAACATTGTTATCAGAGGGCTTTGGTTTACTTCATGCAGTAGGTAAAGGCTCTATTCATTCTCCTGTTGTTATTACTTTAACGTATCAAGGAACAGATAAAAATGAAGCACCTATTGCATTAGTTGGAAAAGGTATTACATATGACTCTGGTGGTTATAGCATCAAATCTAAAATGGGTATGCAAACAATGAAATTTGATATGTGTGGTGCTGCCAATGTAGTAGGAATGATTGATGCTGTATCTAAGTTATCTTTACCAGTAAACATTGTAGGTGTCATTGTCTCTGCAGAAAATATGATTAGCCAGCAGGCTATGAAACCTGATGATGTATATACTGCTTTAAGTGGTGAAACAGTAGAGGTGTTGAACAGCGATGCTGAAGGACGGTTAGTTTTAGGAGACGGAGTATTTTATGCAAATCAATTTCAACCACGTTTAATATGTGATTTTGCTACGCTTACTGGTGCTGCTGTAGCTGCATTAGGGGAAGATAAGGCTGCATTATTTAGTTCTGATGCAGATGAAGACATTAAACAGATTTTAAAAAAAGCTAGAGAAGTTGATGAATTTGCTTTTGAATTACCTATTACTCAAACTGAACAGCAATTGATTCATAATACAGATGTAGCTGATTTAGTTAATCATACAAACGGCCAAGGTAAAGCATTATTTGCTGCTGCTTTCGTTACGCATTTTAGTGGACAGACCCCACATATTCATTTTGATATTGCAGGTCCTGCAACGATTAATAAAAATAATTATAAAGGCCCTAAAGGTCCTACAGGAAGTATGATTATGACAATTGTGAATTGGTTACGACAATAAATATAGTATTAATATTAGAAATGAATATAAATTCATTTTCAGAGAGAATAGATAAACGTCTGAGGTACATTGGTGTCTTGGAGGTTTATTTTTTATAATACTAATCAATTAGGCGTTGACAACCGTCTAACTACTTGATATTATTAATCACATAATTATTTACTTTAGTTCGGTAGAGTGATAAAGGATGTGAGTGTAATGTTTAATGCTGTAGTTATTGCCGTGATATTAATGATTATATTATGTCTCTTAAGGCTAAATGTTATTATTAGTTTATTTATTAGTTCACTTGTAGGCGGTCTAATATCTGGCATGAGTTTAAACAAAGTAATTAGTGTATTTGGTAAAAATATTGTAGATGGTTCGGAAGTTGCATTAAGTTACGCATTATTAGGGGGCTTTGCAGCGCTGATATCATATAGTGGAATCACAGATTATTTAGTCAATAAAATTATTCGTGCGATTCATACTGAGAATAGTCGCTTATCAAGAATTAAAGTAAAAGTGATAATTATCTTAGTATTACTAGCAATGAGTATTATGAGTCAGAACTTAATCCCGGTACATATTGCATTTATACCAATTGTAATCCCACCATTACTTAGTCTATTTAATGATTTAAAAATTGATAGACGATTAATTGGTTTAGTTATAGGATTCGGTTTATGTTGGCCATATGTTTTATTACCTTATGGTTTTGGACAAATTTTCCATCAAATTATTCAAAGCGGATTTCAAAAAGCACATCACTCTATCGAATTTAGTATGATTTGGAAAGCAATGTTAATTCCTTCACTTGGTTATATTGTCGGTTTAGTTATAGGAATGTTTGTTTATCGTAAACCACGTGAGTATAATCAAGAGGTATTTAAAGGTAATGAAGAAGAAATAACAGAAATTCGTCCATACGTATTAGTGGTTACAATTGTTGCCATTTTAGCTACTTTTTTAGTTCAAACATTTACGGATTCAATGATTTTTGGAGCATTAGCAGGAGTGCTTATATTCTTTATTTCTGGCATTTATAAATGGAATGAATTAGATAGCCAATTTGTTGAAGGAATAAAAATTATGTCATTTATTGGTGTCGTTATTTTATCAGCTAACGGTTTTGCTGGCGTCATGAATGCTACTGGTGATATTGAAAAATTAGTTTCTAGTTTAACTGAGATTACAAACGGACATAAATTAATTACTATTATAGCAATGTATATTGTAGGGCTTATTGTTACGTTAGGTATTGGCTCATCTTTTGCTACGATTCCAATTATTGCAGCTCTATTTATACCACTAGGTGCATCACTTGGTTTAGATAATATGGCATTAATTGCTTTAGTAGGAACAGCTGCTGCTCTTGGAGATTCTGGATCACCAGCAAGTGATTCAACGCTTGGGCCAACGGCAGGTCTTAATGTAGATGGTCAGCATGATCACATTAGAGATACCTGTATACCTAATTTCATTTTCTATAATGTGCCATTGATGATTTTTGGTACAATAGCTGCAATGGTATTATAGAAAAAAGAGGTGACAGAATGTCTAATTTACTTGAAACATTTGATATGAAAATAGAAAAAATAGATGAGGGAATAGTGGTTATTTCAATGCCAGTCACTGATAAAGTTAAACAACCTTTTGGTTATCTACATGGTGGTGCAAGTATCGCATTAGGTGAAACAGCTTGTTCATTAGGTGCTGCCCATTTAATTGATACCAAACAATTTGTCCCATTAGGTTTAGAAATGAATGCTAATCATATTCATTCAGTAAAAGAGGGGCGTGTGATTGCTACAGCTTCTATTCTTCATAAAGGCCGTACTACACAAGTGTGGAATATCGAAATTAAAAGTGATCAAGACAAATTAATTAGTGTCATGAGAGGTACAATAGGTATCAAATCATTAAAATAACAAATTTTATAAAACTAGCCTATAGAAAATATTCATCTATGGGTTAGTTTTTTATATTCATCATACTTCTCTATGGTGATGTATTCTATGAAAGGCTTTATAAATTCTTTGAACTGCTTGTGATATTTCTAGCAAACGGACCAATTTGTCCGCCAGCCACAAATAAATGTGGCAACCATTCTAATTCATGAATGATTTTTGGAAATCCACAGGATAATAGTGGTGCGTTAGTATTTTGAATAAGAGATTGTATTATAGGTTGTTGCATAATTGAAGATTTAAATCCAGTTGCTAAAAGAATGTGATCATATGAGATATTTAAATTTTCAGTAATACTTTGATGTCCTTTTATATCCTTAATATCTTCTTTATGTATTATTAGTTAGATATTTTGAACATATTTCTTTAAGCGTAAATATAACTCGTGAGGCATTGAACCATTATGTCTTTCTTTTAACACTGTTTGAAGTTTTTCTTCATGTGAAGAATGATTTAAAAAGGCCTTCATTTTTTTTGACCTAGCCAACCAGGATCGTCATCAAAATGTTGAATATCTATATTTTTATTCATCCATAAATGAATGATTTTATTCTTATCTAATTTTAAAAGCTTTAATGTTAAATGAGCAGCTGAAATACCACTTCCAATGACATGAGATGATTGTGAAAATAATTGAGAATTAAAATGGTCACTAAATATATGACAACTATCTTTAGCTTGAGTGAATACAGAAGAGATAAAAGGTTCATTATGACCACCTTGTGCTAAAATAATACAATCAGTTTGAATGACAGAATGATGATTGGTTATAACACTCCATCTTTTTTGATTTTTTTAATGCGTTGAACATAACTTTGAATATGACTTTGATTTAGATGATAGTGATGTATTTATGCATGTATGTGATCCATAAACATCTCAGTTTGGGGTCTTTGATAACGACCAAAAGTTGGATTGATATACTGATTTATTTTCACAAATTTTTTTAAATGAAATGGGTCAGGATGAATATGATGTACAATAGGTGAACGCAAGTAAGGCATATCAATCCTATATGTGCATTTACGGAATTGTTCGCATAAAGAACTATGAGGATCGATAATTGTAAGATTTTGAATGGATAATCCTGATTTACGTAACTTAATTGCTATAGTGGTTCTTTGTATACCGTCACCAATGATAGTCCAATGCATAATAACCCCCCATTAAAACGAAACTGTTACGATTTTTTAATAACATAAAAATAGTTTTTTCCAAACAAAAAAAGCGAAGTACTTTAACTGGACTGACCCCAATTAGTGGGAATGATATAAAAACACTTTCGTTGAATTCATATTAAAATGAATCATGCGGAGG
>NZ_JBXWKZ010000024.1:0-37045 GCF_058191515.1 Staphylococcus sp. CoH_129_LAB_1
CCATCGGCGCTAAGGAGCTTAACTTCTGTGTTCGGCATGGGAACAGGTGTGACCTCCTTGCCATTGTCACCAGACAATAACTTACTTAATTAATTATATTATTAATTAATTAATTTTTCAATAGTTAATTTTACACTTTATTAAAATTCTTTTTACAAGTGTTTTACAAAATTAACTTTTGTTTTTGACGACTTTTATATCTTATAATAATTAACTTAAAATGTCAACTACTTTTTTACTTCTTTTTAAAAAAGTAGTTTCTTTCTTGAACACTCATAGTATACTATCATATCTGTTTTATAATGACTAGTCTTTTTTAAAATTAATCTATTATTTTTTATTTCATAATAAAAAAACGTTGCTAACTTTAGCTAGCAACGCTCTTCTCTTCAACCTTATTTTTGTCTCATGTAAGGGAATAATAATACATCTCTGATAGATGGAGAGTCTGTTAATAACATAACTAATCTATCTATACCAATTCCTAGTCCACCTGTTGGAGGCATACCATATTCAAGTGCTTCGATATAATCTTCGTCCATTTCATGTGCTTCGTCATTACCTTGCTCTTTTTCAACAAGTTGTGCTTCGAATCGTTCACGTTGATCAATTGGATCATTTAATTCTGTAAATGCATTTGCATGTTCTCTACCTACAATAAATAACTCAAAGCGATCAGTATATCTTGGATCTTCTGGATTCTTTTTAGCAAGCGGAGAAATTTCAATTGGATGTCCATAAATAAATGTAGGTTGAGTTAATGTTTCTTCAACTTTTTGTTCAAAGAATTCATTTAAAATATGTCCATATTTCATGTTCTCTGTAATTTCAATGTCATGCTCTTTAGCCAATGCTTTAGCTTCTTCATCAGTTTTGACATCATAGAAGTTTACACCTGTAGCCTCTTTTACAGCATCTACAATATGTAGACGTTTCCAATCTGATTCTAAGTCTATCTCTTCGCCATTATATTGTACTTTTGCTGAACCTAATACAGTTTGTGCAATATGTCTAACCATAGATTCTGTTAAATCCATGATATCATGAAAATCAGCATACGCTTCATATAACTCAATCATAGTAAACTCAGGGTTATGACGTGTTGATACACCTTCATTACGGAATACGCGACCAATTTCATAAACTTTTTCTAATCCGCCTACAATTAATCGTTTTAAATGTAACTCTATCGCAATACGCATGTATAATGTTGCATCTAGTGCGTTATGGTGTGTAACAAATGGACGCGCTGCGGCGCCACCAGCAATTTGATGCATCATTGGAGTTTCTACTTCTAAATAGCCTCTTTGATTTAAATAATTTCTCATTTCTTGAATGATTTTACTACGATTAATAAATGTACGAGTGCTATCTTGGTTAGTAATTAAATCAAGATAACGTTGGCGATATCTTTGTTCAATATCTTGTAAACCATGAAATTTATCGGGTAATGGTCTTAAAGCTTTAGATAATAATGTAAATGACTTAGCTTTTACTGATAATTCACCAGTATTCGTTTTAAACATGACACCTTCAATGCCTACAATATCACCCAAATCTGTTGTTTTCCAAAGATTATCAAAAGGTTCTTCGCCAATTTGATCTTTACGTACATAAATTTGAATTTGACCTGTTAAATCTTGTACATGTGCAAATCCTGCTTTCCCTTTACCACGTTTTGTCATCAAACGTCCTGCAATTGAAACTTGACTTTCCTCTTCTTTTTCATGTAATTCTTCTTTAGAAAAACTATCCCATTTTTCTTTTAGTTCTCTTGCTGTAGCTGTGCGTTCAAAGCGTTTACCAAATGGATCAATTCCTAAATCGATAAGTTCTTGTAATTTTTGTCGACGAACTTGCATTTGGTCATTCATTTCTTCTGACATTACTCTCTCTCCTTTAAACTTCCTGTTTTACTATTAGTGGATTTTATATACCTATTAAAAATATTGTAAAATATTTTCTATTCAATATTTATATAGCCACATAGTTGAATTCTTAAAATATATTTACATTTCAGAATTTAAACACATAATTTAAGCACTTAGTCTTTATATTTCTTAACCGTATCATCCGGAAAAACTAAGTCATGAATTTTCTGATTTAATCGCGGAATCATTTTATCCGATGCAATATCGTTTAACGGTATAAGTACAAAAGCACGCTCTTGCATTCGTGGGTGAGGTACACTTAAATTGTCTGCTTCAATAACATTGTCACTATATAATAAGATATCTATATCTAATGTTCTAGGACCCCACCGTATTTCTCTTACTCGATGCAGTTGTTGTTCAATGTTTAAACAATGCTTAAGTAGTTGTTGAGGCGACAACTCTGTTTCAATCTCTAAACATAAATTTAAGAAATTAGGCTGGTCAGTATAACCAACCGGTGCAGTTTCGTATATTGATGATTGTTTTGTTACCTTTATACCCTTAATATTTCCAATTAAATCAATTGCCTTAAGAAGTTGTTGTTTTCTATCACCAATATTACTTCCTAAACCTAAATATGCTTTTACCATTAACGATTCTCCCTCACTATTTCAATACCAACACCATCATAATGTCCAGGTATAGGTGGATTTTCTTTAGTGATTTTGACTTTCGTTTCCATTACACGATTATAGTGTGAATTTATACGTTTTGCAATAAGTTCAGCTAGATGTTCGATTAAATTGCAAGGCGGACCTTCAACAATATCTTTTACATCTTCAAACACTTCGCCATAATGCACGGTATCATTAACATCATCTGTCTGACCAGCTTTTGATAAATCCACTTTTAAAGTTACATCTACTAAAAAAATTTGACCTGTTTCATTCTCAGCTGACAGTGCACCATGATATCCATAAAACTTCATCCCTTTAAGAAAGATAATGTCGCTCATTTTCATTCTCCTTCAAAAAATCTATACCTTGAGCTAAACGTACATTCAATTGAACATTATGTACGCGAACTGCTTTTATACCTTTCATTATACCATAGGCAGTAGTAGCAGCAGTGGCCTCATCTCTTTCTTTTGGTGTCGTATCAGTAGAAATCATTTCTTTAATGAAACGCTTACGACTTGTCGCTAATAAAATAGGATAATCTGTAGCTACTAGTTCATCTAATCGAGCCATTACTTCATTTTCTTCTTCTCTACTTTTGGCAAATCCAATTCCAGGATCTAACCATATTTTATGTTTTGGAATTCCTACCATTTCTGCTTTATTTGCTTGCTTTATCAGTGTTAATAGCATTTCTTCGACAACAGGTTGGTCACGATGGCCATCTCCATTATGCATTAACACAATTTCCGCTTCATATTCAGCAACTACATCTAAAATATGAGGGTCATACAACCCAGCCCATTGGTCATTAATCATTGTTGCTCCTAATTTCAGACAAGCTTCAGCAACCTCACTACGATAAGTATCTATAGAAATTTGTACATTTAGTTTCACTAATTCTTTTACAATTGGAACTACACGTTGCAATTCTTCTTCTAAAGACACTTCTGTGTAGCCAGGTCTTGTTGATACACCACCTACATCTATAATGTCTACACCTTCATTAATCATTTCTTTAGCGCGTGTAACTGCGTTATCGATTGAATTGTACTGACCGCCATCTGAAAACGAATCAGGTGTTACGTTTAAAATTCCCATAATTTTTGTTTTACCCACTACCAATCATCCTTTGTTTTTAAAAATAAATATGTATACTCTCATGATACACTCATTTAGTCTATATTTCAGTATTGTTTAACTAAGACAATCTTTATAATCATACAAAATAAAATGGCTGGCTTCACATTTAACGAAACCAACCATTTCTTGTTTATAAAACATTCTATTTAAATATCAACTCATGTCATCATTAATTATCGAATGAATATAATGGTGTAGATAAGTAACGTTCACCATTACTTGGTAATACTGTTACAACTGTTTTACCTTTACCTAACTCTTTTGCTTTTTCGATTGCTGCATAAATTGCTGCACCTGAAGAAATACCTGCTAAGATACCTTCTTCTTTAGCCACACGACGTGATGTTTCCATTGCAGTTTCATTACCAACTTTAATGATACTATCATAAATATTAGTATTTAAAGTATCAGGTACAAAACCAGCACCTAAACCTTGTAATTTATGTGGGCCAGGTTCTCCACCACTTAATACAGGAGAGCCTTCTGGTTCAATCGCTACAATTTCAATGTTAGGATATTTTTCTTTTAAGACTTTACCTACACCAGATAATGTACCACCTGTACCAACACCTGCTAAGAAAGCATCAATTTGTTTACCTTCAAATTGTTCAACTAATTCAGGACCAGTTGTTAATGCATGTACTTCAGGGTTAGCTGGGTTTTCAAATTGCTGTGGTTCGAAATAACCATATTCTTCTTTTAATTCTTTAGCTTTCTTAATAGCACCTTTCATCGCTTCAGATCCAGGCGTTAAAACTAATTCAGCACCATATGCTTTTAATAAGTTACGACGTTCAGAACTCATTGTTTCAGGCATAGTGAAGACTGCTTTATAACCTTTTGCTGCACAAACAAATGCTAAACCAATACCAGTATTCCCACTTGTTGGTTCTACAATTGTATCGCCAGGTTTAATTTTCCCTTCTTTTTCAGCTTTTTCAATCATTGCTAAAGCAATACGATCTTTTACAGAGCCACCTGGATTTTGATATTCTAATTTTACATATACATCTGCCACATCTTCATCTACTACGTTTCTTAATTTTACTACCGGTGTGTTGCCAATAATTTGTGTAATATTTTCTACAGGTTTTTGTGCCATCGAAAAAACGCTCCTTTAACTTTCAAATTTAAAACTTAGTTTTTCTATCGGATATAACTATATTCTATCAGAATTTTCTAAAAAGACAAAGCTATTTCTTTAAATATGATGTAATATTTTACTTTTGCTATTTACATTTTGTTCTTCCCATATAAAAAGAGCAATAAACATACGTTTATTGCTCACTAACATTCTACTATTTTTTTACGGCATCAAGTAATTCTTGAAGTTCACTTTCAGAATAATGATATTTATTTCCACAGAAATGACATACTGCCTCAGCACCATGATCTTCTTTAATCATATCTTCAATTTCTGCTTCACCTAAACCTTTAATTGCATTTAGGAACTTTTCATGACTACAGTTACATTCAAATTGTGCATCCATTGTTTCTAAAATGTGCACATTCTCTTCACCTAAAATTTCATTTAAAATACCTTCTGGTGTTAAACCTTGTTCAATTAATTTAGAAACAGGTTGCATTTGGTTAATTGCATTTTCTAATTTAGTAATTGTTTCTTCTTTAGCACCTGGCATTACTTGTATAATAAAGCCACCAGCTGCTTTAATAGAGTTATCAGGATTAACAAGTACACCTAATCCTACTGATGATGGCGTCTGTTCACTTGTAGCAAAGTAATAAGTGAAATCTTCTCCAAGCTCACCAGAAACAATTGGACTTGCACCTGAGAAATAATCCTTCATTCCTACATCTTTAACAACTTGAATTGCGCCTTCAGTACCTACTGCTCGTCTTACATCCAATTTACCTTGCTCATTAAGTGGAAAATGAGTTTGGGGATGGTCAACATATGCACGGACATTTCCTTGCGCATCTGCATCAGCAACAATTCGACCAATAGGGCCCTTCCCGTCTACTGTAACAGTAAGCTTCTGATCTCCTTTTAACATTGCGCCCATTAATAATGTTGCTGTCATTGTTCTACCCATAGCTGCTGAAGCTGTTGGCCATGTATAATGGCGTGTTTGACCTTCTTGAACTGATTCAGTTGTTAATGCAGCATACGCACGAACTTCTCCATCAAAAGCCAATGATTTAACAATATAATCATGTGTCATTATTCTAACATCTCCTTTATGTTGTTATATTTTCATTTATTTTAAAATCTAATATTAAATCCTTCATTAAGAATATCTATTTTACACTGCTTATTTACGAATATGAAGTAACTTGCTCTAGAGTATATATTAAAAACTCTTCCGAGTAAGGCGATTGACCCTAGTCGAAAGAGTTTTTATGACTAACTATTATTCTCTATGATTTGAATCTGTTGGATGCTCTATATTTGGCGATTGTTCATAACCTGTTTCATTTTCATCTCTATCATTTCTTTGTGAATGATCTTGAGAACCTTCACGATCTGAACGACGATTATTTCTGTAGTGATCGATTCTATCATCTTCTCTACGGTCTTCTTTTTCATCCTTACGACCTTCTTCAAGTTGTTCTTCACGAATATCCTCGTAAGATTTACCATATTTTCCATTAGAGAACTCTGAATCATCTCTATCTTCATCTTTCACCACTTTAGCAGCATCATAATCCACTGTTGGTAGCACACCATCATAGAATAATGAACGTATTTGCTCTGCTACTAATGTTTCTTCAGTTAATAATGTTTTAGCTATCAGTTTCAATTGAGATTCATGTTCTAATAAAATTTGTTTACAACGTTCATATTGTTCTTTAATAATACGTTGAACTTCTTTATCAATTTCATAAGCAATTTGACCTGAATAATTAGGTTCCCCTTGCATATCTTTACCTAAGAAAACTTGGCCACCACTACTTGTAGAGAATTGTAAAGGTCCTAATTTCTTACTCATACCGTATTCAGTCACCATTGAACGTGCAATTTGTGTTGCTCTTTCAAAGTCATTTGAAGCGCCTGTTGATACTTCATGGAAGTTAATATCTTCAGATACACGACCACCTAAAAGACCACAAATTTTATCTAACAATTCCGGCTCTGTCATTAAGAAGCGATCTTGTTTAGGTAACATCATTGCGTAACCACCTGCTTGTCCACGAGGTACAATCGTTACTTTGTGTACAACTTCTGCTTCATCAAGTACCATACCAATAACGGTATGACCTGCTTCATGATGTGCTACAATATTACGTTCTTTATCAGAAATAACACGAGATTTTTTCGCTGGACCCGCAATAACTCGGTCTGTTGCTTCTTCAATATCACGCATATCTATTTTATTTTTACCTTCACGTGCAGCAATCAATGATGCTTCGTTTAATAGATTTTCTAAATCTGCACCAGAGAAACCAGGCGTTCTTTGAGAAATAGCTTTTAAATCAACAGTTTCATCAAGTGGTTTGTTTTTAGCATGAACATGAAGAATAGCTTCACGGCCTTTAACATCTGGACGACCTACTTGAATTTGTCTGTCGAAACGACCAGGACGTAATAATGCAGGATCAAGAATGTCAGGACGGTTTGTTGCTGCAATCATGATGATACCTTCGTTTTCACCGAAACCATCCATTTCAACTAATAATTGGTTCAGCGTTTGTTCACGTTCGTCGTGACCGCCACCAACACCAGCACCACGTTGACGACCAACAGCATCAATTTCATCTATGAAAATAATGCATGGTGCATTTTTCTTAGCATTTTCAAATAAATCACGTACACGACTTGCACCGACACCTACAAACATTTCAACGAAATCAGAACCACTGATTGAGAAGAATGGCGCGCCAGCTTCACCTGCAACTGCACGTGCTAATAATGTTTTACCTGTACCTGGTGGGCCTACAAGTAAGACACCTTTAGGTATTCTTGAACCCATTTTTTTAAATTTCTTATTATCTTTTAAGAAATCTACAATTTCAATTAACTCTTGTTTTTCTTCGTCTGCCCCAGCAACATCTGAGAAACGAACACGGCGTTTTTGGTTGTCGTACATTTTGGCTTTGGATTTACCAAAGTTCATCATACGACCTCCACCGCCGCCACCTTGTGCTTGACTAAGGAAGAATATGAATAATAAAGCAATAATTAATACTGGAATAAGCGTTGTCAACATGCTGACAAAGACACTTTGTTTTTCTTCTTCTTTAACTGTAAAATCTAATCCTTTTTGGCTACGAGCTTCACTTGTTATTTTTTGTAAATCTTTTTCGTTATTGTATAAAATCGTTGAAGAATAATCTTCATCATTTTTAGTTTTACCACTTACCAAGTACACATTTTGTTCAGGTTGGATTTCTAAAGTTTTAAGATCACCTTTATCCAATTTCTCTACAAACTGTGAATAGGAAAGTTGTTTCGGTGTGTTTCCGTTACCATTAATATATGAGAAAACACCGAATATAATAACGCCAATAAATGCGATAACTAGCACATTGCGAAAAGCTTTTTGCATGCGTCATTTCCTCCTATTTCTATAATAAAGCTAACAAAAATTGTAACATAATCTAGCTTATAAAGGCTAGTATTTCAACTTTTGTAGCGCTTTTCTAACTCTAGTTAATTATTTTATATTCATCATTTGCCCATTTCTCTTTTTTTCAATACTTATGTATAGTCGTTTCATAAAATGTACAATTTTGAATATAAAATGAGTCTACACTAAATTATATCGTTAGTATAGTTATTATATTTAAAAATCCAATTATTGTATTTACTAATATATTATAACTTTTTATTTATTGTAAATCTCAGGTTTCAATGTACCTATGTAAGGAAGATTACGATAATGTTCAGCATAGTCTAATCCATAACCAACTACAAATTCATCGGGAATTTTTTTGCCGACATATTTTGCTTCAATGTCTGCTTTACGACGATTCGGTTTATCTAACAATGTAACGATTTCTAATGAGTTAACTTTACGCGATTGTAGTAATTCAGTAATTGATTTTAAAGTTGTCCCTGTTTCTAAAATATCTTCAATAATAAGGACATCTTTATTCTCAATAGAAGCACTTAAATCTTTTAAAATTTGTACTTCTCCTGTTGATTCTGTACCTCCGTGATAACTTGAAACATCCATAAAATCAATTGCTAAATGTGTATCAATACGTTTAATTAAATCTGCCATAAACATCACTGATCCTTTAAGGATACCAACGCATACGAGCGGTTTATCTTTGTAGTCTCTAGTCAATTGTTCACCTAAATTTTTACAAATTTCTTGAATTTCTTCTTCAGTTAATAAAATATCTTTTAAATCGTCTTTCATTTATGAGTCATCTCCAGTTTTTTTAATATCTATTATACTTTTAAAGTTTGTTGCCACATAAAGTTGTCCTACAGCAATAACTCGTTGTTTCGCATCTAAAACGATAGGTATTTGTGTACGTTCTATGCTATCAATTTTCTTATCAATAAATAAACGACTTACTTTTTTATGTCCATGACTGCCATTTAATTTAAACTTATCCCCATCTCTACGTGTTCGAATCGTTAGCGGCCAATCTATTGATTCTTCATTATCATTCGGATGAATTGTAATTAAATAGTGACCAAATTGATATGTATGAGGATGCGTAACAATCTGTTCATTAAGTAGAGATTGTTCATAATGAGCCATTATTATAAATTTATCATATGCAATTTGAATTATCCATTTTTCAGTGAGGGGAATTTTAATTTGAGATTGTTTACTCTTAATTTGTTCAAACCATTCACTATAATTTTTTTCTGAAAAAGTTTTATTTAAATGAAGCACCTCAAATATACGATCTAATAGAATCATTTTTGAAATGTCATCTAATTGATTAAAAGACTCTCGAGATAATTGTATACGTTCTTCATTCAGATGGATTTCAACATGTTGCTCTATAAAGTAACTTATTCGTTGTTGTGTAAGTTGTAACTGCATGTCGTGCCAATTTTTCAATTTTATCAATTGTTCTACATTGAAATCTTTGTTTTTACCAATAGATGGTAAAAGTCGATTACGAATATCATTTCTTGCATACTTATTATGGTGATTAGATTCATCTTCATAAAAAGGAACACGATGAATCGTTTGATAATGCTTTATATCGTTTTTATATGTCTCTAGCAGAGGACGACATATATAGTAATGATTTCGTTTAGTACATTCATTTATTCCTAATGAATTACGAGTTGATCGACCCGTAAAAATACGATAAAAAATCGTTTCAAGTTGGTCATTTAAATGATGAGCCGTTAATAAAACATCAGCATTTATCCTTCTCATCATCTCATCAAACCATTGATAACGTAAATCTCTCGCTTCAGATTGAATACTTTTGCCTTTAGCTACGGTTTCTGATAAGTCTAAATGTTTAACATAACAGGGAATTTGATATTGTTCACAGAATTGTTTAATGAATATTTCTTCTTTAATAGATGCATCTCTTAAACCATGGTTTACATGTAAACATGTTATAGATTGATATGAATGCGATAAATCATTTAGTAATTTATACAATAAACACATACTATCGATTCCTGTAGATACCGCAATTGCTAAATGATCCGTCTTTTTCCAAAGAGACGTTTTCACTTCCACATTACTAAACCTCCTTACTTATGCTAAATGATTGATATAACGAAAAAAGAGTGAGATAGAACTTTAATTTTAGTTCTTTATCTCACCCCTGGCATAGATCTTATATGACCTTATGCGTTTAAGTTATTATCAATAAATATTAATCTAGAATAAATGATTGGAACCAGGGCTCCGTTAGCTTAGCTATATTTACTCATACAAATATAATTAACGTCTAGATCCCTTACCACCACGTCTTGATTCTGTTTGACGTTTAATAGAAGTCAATTTGTCTTCACTGTCTTTTAAGAAATTACTTAATTTCTTTTCAAAATCTTCTGCTTTTTGTTGAGGTGGTTTATTTTGATTAGATTTGTGATGTGGACGACGAGGGCGATCTTTCGCTTTTTTAATTGAAAGACTGATTTTACCATCATCTGCAATAGATAAAACTTTTACTTCCACTTCATCTCCAACTGATAAATGATCTTCTACATTTTCAACATAGCTATCAGCAACTTCACTAATATGAACTAAGCCACTTTTACCTTCAGGTAATTCTACAAACGCACCAAATTTTTTGATACCTGTAACTTTACCTTTTAGCTTGTTTCCTACTTCGATTGACATATTCTAAATAAATCCTCCCGATAATGTTTCAATTTTAACCTTATTATATTCCTGTTTTAAAATTTACACAATGCTATAAAACAATTATTTTAAATTAAGCGTTTTACCTTTTTTAAAATTTTCTAATCTTTTTAATTATTGCTAGAGGATTTAGAATTAGAAGGTGATTTATCATTAGGTAATTTAAAAATAATTTCTCCTTTATTACTTAAATAATAGTCATCTCGAGCAACTTTTTCTATATAATCTTTATCATTAAGATTATTAAGTTCTTCTTTTAATGCTATTTCCTCATCTTGTTTCTTTTGAAATTGTTCTTCTTTATGCTTTCGTTCTACTGTTGCTTGATTGTTACTTTGTTTTTGGAAGACAAGCATGATAGATAGAATAATAATCATTGCTAACAATAATCCTCCAAAAACTGTCACTCTTCGACGAACAACACGTATTCGTTTTTGTTGACGCTGTTTTTTTCGATTTCGTTCTGAAGTATATTGATTTCTTATATGTTCTACCTTTTTACTCATAACTTGTCACCTTCTTTAGACGTTTCAACCATAGGCTACGCTTCTTCAGATTGCTGAACACGTTCTTCCTTAATCAGTTCATACATGTTTTTAGCATTTTCTTTTGATGCGTGTTCACTTAGCCCAGTTACTTTAACCGTCACACTTTTTTGTCCAAAGCGAATGACTAATTCATCGTCCACTTTTACGTCTGTGCCAGCTTTAGCTACATTACCATTAATTGTTACACGTCCTTGATCACTCATTTCTTTAGCAAGCGTACGACGTTTTACAAGTCTTGATACTTTTAAATATTTATCTAATCTCATTCATTGTTCTCCCCTTGTTGTAAATAATTTTTAAGGGTTTCTTCATTAAAATCCTTATTTTTGGTTTTATCATACAATGTCATAAAATGGTCTGCAAATACTTTCTCAAATTTCACGCGAGGTATTTTACCTTCTTTTGCTTTTGCATCCTTCCAAACATCATTTAAATCTTCTATTGTTTCAACTGTTTTATCTCCGAATATATGAGGATGTCTACGAATCATCTTAGCATTTAGGCTTTCAATAACTTCTTTAATATCCATATATCCTTCTTTTTTACCAATGCTCGTATGAAGTAACACTTGTAACAGAATATCTCCAAGTTCTTCAATCATATGCCAATCATCTTCATTATCTATTGCTTCAAACAATTCAAATGTTTCTTCTAATAAATAACGTTTAAGTGATTCATGAGTTTGTACACGATCCCATGGACAGCCTTTTTCCTCATCTACTAGATAATCAATCGTATGAACTGCAAAATCAAAATCAGCATACTTATCTTCATCACGAGTTATTTTAGGTACAAATACACTTGTCAGATTATTAAACATATCTTCATTATGGTCTAACTCAAATAACGGTACTTCTAATATTTTAGCACCTTGGCTATTAGCACCAGTAACTATCTTCACTTTAAAATCGTCTGGATAACGTTCCATTAACGTAAGTTTAACATCTGCTGCAATCATCGCACTATATACCTGTGTAATTAATGTATGTGTTCGAATATTTAATGTATTTTCTTTTAAAATGGTGCCATCTAACAATGTAAATCCATCGTTAGGATCTTCATCGATTGCAACAAATATATCATCTATAAAACTTTTACCACCTAAAATCTTTACTTGTATATCATCATTGTTTTTATTATAATCAAGCAATTTAGCAGTAGTAGTCTCTGCTACGCGTGGATGTCCAGGCACTACATAAACAGTATCATGTATACGCGTTTCTTCTATTAAAGTTTCAACAATATGTTGATAAACCGCTTCAAATTGATCATACTTTTCGTACACATCATCAAAACTTTTAAATTCAATATCACTTTTTAAACCTTTAATAACAGGATGTTCGAGAGTTCTTACATATACACTTTTTTGCTCTTTTAAAAAGCGATAGACACCTAAAGTTAAATCATCCATACTATGATTGCCTATACCAACGATAGTAAGGGTATGCGTCATATTTATCTTCCTTTCTTTATGCGGTAAAGTTTATCACCAAATGGTAAGTGTTTTAATTCTTTATATCCTAAAATATTCATATAAATAACAAGTAATAAAAATATGAGACCACCTACTCCTACTACAATTAACAACTCAAGTAAACTTCCTAAACGACCTACAGGAGGTAATAGTACACGCAATCCCTGTATAACTATTGACATTATGATGAGCGCACCAATCAATTTAAAAATAAACACACGCATTCGATTAAAATGATAATATTTAATGACTTCATAATGTAAAATAGCAACAAATATCATAAGTGAGAGCACCGTACTTATACTTGCTCCTAAAATCCCCATAAAATGAATGCATATGATATTAAAGATAGTCTTACATAGTAGTCCTGACATTACACCGATAAAAATAGGCCGAATATGATTAATCACTTGCAAAAGTGCAATGTCCATCATAATAAGGGATACACAAATTACAGTGAGCATATAAATACTAAGCGTAAAGCTTAATTGATCTGTTTTGAAAAATACATGATTCATGATCGGCAGTATATTAATAAGGCCTATACCTGCTGCTACGCTAATGAGTACTGTAATTTTTAAAGATGCATTTGTATAACGGTTCATAAGAACATGGTTATTATCAGAAATTGCATCTGTAAGTAATGGAATTAGCACAAAACTAAATGTAGTTGTCACTATTAAACCTATTTGAATAAATGAAGCGCCTCGATCATAAATTCCTTTTTGCATAATAGCTTCTCTAAATCCTAAACCATATGTTTGTAACATATGGACGATTGTAAAGCTATCTATAAATTGCCATAAAATAACTAATAATTGACTTAATGCAAATACGAGGGTCGCAAGTATTAACTGTTTCCAAGGAATAGAGTATGAAGATGGATTTAATTGTAATCGAAAAGGTCTTGTTGCTAATAAATATAGACTAGAACCTAAAAAACCTAGAGCTGATGCCAATATCGCGAGTGCTCCAGCTTGATAAATGGTCCATTCTTTAAACATAAACATTACAATAGCTATAAGAATAAAACACACACGAATACACTGTTCTATTACTTGTGAAATAGCTGGTATATTCATTTGTTGTCTACTTTGATAAAACCCTCTAATTACACCTAAAACCCCTATAAACAGATAGCTAAGACTTGCCATTTTTAGCATTGGTGCTAAGCGAGCATCTCCCATCAATAGTGCTAGTGGATGGGATAATACTAAAATTACACCAAAAATAATGAGACCTATAATTTGAAATCCTAGAAGTATTTTTGAAAATACTTCAGCACCACTGTGACTACCAAATGTTTGAGTGACAGCACTAGGAATTGCATTCATTGATAGTATCATACCTAGTGCTACAATAGGATAAATTTGTTGATACGCATATAATCCGGAGTCACCTAAAATATTTTGATATGGAACTCGATAAATTGCACTTAATACTTTAACAATGACTAAAGCAAGCGTTAAAATCACTACGCCATTAAATGCTGAATGTTGTCGTGAATTCTTAGAAGAAGATGAAACTTCAGATGACGATTTATAATTCGTACTCAAGTTCCATACTTCCTTCAAGACATTTTACTAAGAATTTTAAGTTTTCTAACCATTGTTTAGATTTTGTTAGAGTAATATGCATTTTGCCTTCTTTAACACCCAACTTCATTGTTCGTCCTAAAGGTTGGGTTTGTTTAAATAATTCTTCCCCATTTATCTGTTCTGTACCTTTAGTTGAAAGAAATACTTCAATTTGTTTTCCTTTATCTTTAATCAATGTCACGCCTGCATGTAAAGCGTGTATTTTAATTTCTACCATTTCTAATAAACGTTCTACTTCTACAGGATAATCATTGAATCGATCCAGTAATTCATCTTTTACATCAAAAAGCTGTTCTTCAGTTTCAACTTTACGTAATTTCTTATAAATTTCTATTTTAGCTTGTTCATTTTGAATATACTCTGCTGGTAAATAAGCATCTAAGTGTAATTCCATTTCAACATCTGGTGCATCAGGGGCTTCTTCTGTAATACCACGTTTTTCGTTTACCGCTTCTTCTAACATTTGAGAATACAAATCAAAACCTACTGAATCAATGAATCCATGTTGTTGCTTACCTAATAAATTACCAGCTCCACGTATATTTAAATCACGCATGGCAATTTTAAATCCTGAACCTAATTCAGTGAATTCTTTAATCGCTTGCAAACGTTCTTCCGCTGCTTCTGTTAATACTTTATTAGCAGAATGTAAGAAGTAAGCATATCCAATACGGCTTGAACGTCCTACCCTACCACGTAATTGGTAAAGTTGACTTAAACCAAAACGATCCGCTTCTTCTATGATTAATGTGTTCGCATTAGGAACATCGACACCTGTTTCTATAATAGTCGTTGTAACTAAAATGTCATACTCTCCATTAATAAAACTCAACATGGTTTCTTCCAAATCTCGTTCTGTCATCTGTCCATGAGCAACAGCAATATTTGCTTCTGGCATCAACATTTGTAACTGTTCACGCTTTTCATAAATAGACTGAACTTTATTGTAAAGGTAGAACACTTGTCCATCACGAGAAAGTTCACGTTCTAAAGCCTCTTTAATAAAATTACTATTTTGCTCTAATACATAGGTTTGTACAGGGAAGCGGTTTTCTGGTGGTGTTTCGATGACAGATAAGTCACGTACACCCAACATACTCATATGCAATGTTCTTGGAATTGGTGTAGCCGTAAGTGTCAAAACATCTACATTTGTTTTCAATGTTTTAATACGCTCTTTATGACGTACGCCAAATCGTTGCTCTTCATCGACAATAAGTAATCCCAAATCTTTGTATTGAATGTCTTTACTCAATAATTTATGTGTTCCAACAACAATATCAACATATCCTGATTTTAGACCTTCTTTAGTCTCTCTCACTTCTTTAGCAGTACGGAATCGACTAATCAGCTGGATTTCTACTGGAAAATCTTGCATTCGTTCAATCAATGTTTCATAGTGTTGTTGCGCTAGAATCGTTGTAGGCACTAAAAAGGCAACCTGTTTTCCTTCCATGACTGCTTTAAAAGCAGCGCGTACAGCAACTTCAGTTTTTCCGTAACCTACATCTCCACATAACAAACGATCCATTGGACGTTCTTTTTCCATATCTTCTTTAATTTCTTCAATAGACTTAGATTGATCTGGTGTAAGTTCATAGGGAAAGTCCATTTCGAAAGCATGCTGCTCAGCCGTATCTTCACCATATTGATAACCTACTGACATTTCTCGTTCTTTGTATAGTGCAATAAGTTCATCAGCGATATCTTCAACACTTTGTTGTACTTTTGCTTTCGTTTTTTTCCATTCTGAACCACCTAATTTATTTAATTTAGGCGATTTATCTTCTGAAGCAACATATTTTTGTACTTGATCCATTTGATCAACAGGTACAAACAGTTGATCGGTTCCTTTATATTGTAACTTAATATAATCTCTATGAACGTCTCCAACTTCTAGCGTTTCGACACCTAAATAACGTCCCACACCATGATGGACATGAACAACATAATCTCCAACATTTAAATCTTGATAAGATTTGATTTTTTCAGCATTAGAAATTGTTTTAGTACGTTTTCGTTGTTTTTTCTGTTTTGTTTTAAATAATTCTCGTTCTGTAATCACAACAAGTTGCATATAAGGCAATTCAAAGCCTTCCGATAGGCTACCTTCTGTTACGATTGCTTGTCCACTTTCAATCTCTGTGTGAACATTTGTAACAGTGGGAATATGCATTTCATTAAGCATAGATTGAATACGTTCAACTTTCGTTTCAGTTTCTACAAGTACTACAATAGTGTAATTATTACTTACATAACGTTGGAATTCTGAACGCATAATGTCATATTGTCCATAAAATTGTTGTACTGGTTTACATGAAAATTTAATAATATGTTGCAACTTCACTGGCATAGAGGATGTAAATAATGTGAAATATGTGACTGGATAATGATTGATTAGCGTTTCAAAACCATCATAATCCATAAATGACTGACCAACAAACCCATTACCACTTTCAATTAAATTCTGGATAAAATCATCTACTTCAGTAGTTAACGTCTTTTCAGTTTCTTTAATACGATTATATTCATCAACTACTACAATAGCATCTTTTTGGAAATAATCGATAAGTGTAGAAGGTGTATCATACATAAAAGCAACTAGACGACGAAGTAATTGATGATCAAAGAAAGTTGATTCAAATAATTTAAAACTTTCATATGTTTCTTTCAAATCATTTCGGACTGATTTATCAATTTTAGGACGTGTTTGTTCATATGCTTTTTGTAATTTTGTTTGAAGATGTTTAATAACATCTTCCGTAATAATATAATCACTCGCTGTCGTGATATCTACTGTTTCAATATTATCGTTTGAACGTTGTGTTTCTACATCAAAGTCTCGAATTGAATCGACTTCAGTATCAAATAATTCAATTCTAACTGGTTGACCAATAAGAGGATAAATATCAATGATGCCGCCTCGTAAAGAGAACTCACCAATATGAGAAACGACACTTTCACGCCGATATCCCATATTTACTAGTTTATTTAAAAATTCATCCACATTAATATCATCGCCAACTTCCAAAGTCATTTGATGGTTTTTCCACATTTCTACTGGCGTTAACCATTTTTTCAAACCATTTAATGGAACGATAAATAACCCTTTCTTATCATGAGATAACGCCGTTAAAGTTCTAACACGCTCACTCATAAGTTGTGGGCTTTGAGTTGAGAATTCTTCTGTCATAATATCTTGGACTGGATATTTATAAACTTCAGAATGATCAATATATTGCAATATATCAGTTTCTAATTTATCTGCTTGGTATAAATTATTTGTGATTAACAGCATTTGCTTATCATCATTCAAGTATTTTTCAGCAATAATGGTTGCTTTGGCTGAGGGAGATAAGCCTGTAACTAAAATATTTTGGTTGCCAAAGACCTCGTCAAGTTCCTGGAAGCGTTTATCATCTTGAATATAATCTGAAATAATCATTCTCAATTGACTTCCCCATTATATTTATTCATAACATGATCGAAACGAGACGTCTCAATAAATGCTTCCACTGCTTGGGCTGCATATTCAATCACTTTTTCCATTGTCATCATTTCTTCATTAGAAAATTTTTGTAATACATAATCTGGTACTGACATACCATTCGTTGGTCTCCCTATTCCAATACGAATACGTTTAAATTGATCTGTACCTAAATGTTTAATAATCGATTTCATTCCATTATGTCCACCTGCACTACCTTTTTGACGTAGACGAATGTGTCCTTGAGATAAATCCATATCATCATATAAAACGATTAAGTCTTCAACATCTACATTATAGTAATCCATCAAAGGTCCTATGGATTCTCCAGACAAATTCATCATAGTCATTGGCTCGATAAATAGCACTTTATCCCCATTTAAACGTTCAATAGTATAAGCGCCTTTGAATTTTTGTTTATCTAATGTAAATTGATTTTTATCTAAAATATAATCAATGACTTCAAAGCCAATATTGTGTCTTGTTAATTCGAAACGTTTACCTATATTTCCAAGACCCACAATACATTTCATACGTTGCAACCTCCATTGTGTTCATCTTTTTGATTGATTTGAACATTTAATTTAATATGTGTTGATTACTCTTTATTTTATAATATTACCCAATATAATACAAAAAGAGAGTAGGAAAGAAATTCAATGATTTCGTAACCCACTCTTTTATAAGTAATCAATCTTCAATCTTTATTTTGATTTAACATTTATTATTTTAAACTTGCAATATACATAAGAAAAAGCCCTCTACATCTTAAAATGTATCAGGCTCTTTCTATCAATTTAATTAAAGACATTCTCATTTAAAATGAATATATTAATCAACGAATTATTCTTCGTCTTTATTTTCTTCACTTTCTTCGTCTTCTTTTTCTTCACCAGCTACTTCAGGTTCTTCAGTTGCTGATTCACCTTCCATTGCTTCGATTTCTTCTTCAGAAGGTTCATCAGTTGGAGGAACTACTGTAACAACAGATTCTTCTGGATCATTTTCAATTGTAAAGTCACCAGATACTTTAATATCCGCAACTGAATAGCTATCATTAATTTGTAAATCAGTGATATCTACTTCAATTGATTCTGGGATATTGTCTGGAGTTGTTGTAACTTGTAAGTCAAATAATGGTTGTTCAACTACGCCACCTTCTTTAGCGCCAGCTGCTTCACCAATTAATTGAACTGGTACATCAACAGTACGTTCTTCAGTCATATTAATAGCTAAGAAGTCGATATGAGTAATTTGGTTTTTAAGTGGATCAAATTGATAATCTGATACCATAACTTTAATTGTTTTAGAACCAACGCCTAAATCAATAACACCGTTACGTCCAACTTCACGAATCACTTTGATGAATTCAACTTCATCTACTTTAACTGAAGTGTTTTTAGTACCATAACCATAAACAATAGCAGGTACTTTACCTGTATTACGTAATTTTTTAAGGTCAGAACGAGTTTGTTTACCTTGACGAATGATTGACTTTAATGAAGCCATTCGTATTTCCACCTTTCATTTTCAAGTTGAGACAATCATATTATATTATCTTAACTTCTCCTCACTTGCCCATCAATTTAAACATTGCTTGCAAGTGTTTATTTATTCGCTAAATCGCGAACGAATAAATTATACATGGTTAAAATTAATAAGTCAAACTCATTTGTAAATTTTAGTCAAATAATACACTCACTGATTCACGTTCATATACACGAATAATAGCTTGTGCTATTAATCCAGCTACAGATAATTCTTTAATATTTGCTGGTTTTTGACTGTCGTCAAGTAAGATTGAATTCGTAACAATAAGTTCTTTAATAGCTGAATTTTCAATGCGTTCTTTTGCAGGGCCTGAGAGTACAGGGTGTGTACAACAAGCATATACATCTTTTGCACCTTTATCTTTTAAAGCTTGAGCAGCTAAAGTAATCGTTCCCGCTGTATCAATAATGTCATCGATAATGATAGCTGTACGTCCTTCAATTTCACCAACGATATTCATCACTTCTGCCACATTTGGTTTAGGACGACGTTTATCAATAATAGCAATCGGAGTTTTTAAAATGTCTGCTAATTTACGTGCACGTGTTACTCCACCATGGTCAGGAGATACAACGACACATTCTTCTGGGTTGATGTTAGGATCATTTTCAAAATATTGTCCAATAATCGGTACGCCCATTAAGTGATCGATTGGAATATCGAAGAAACCTTGAATTTGTGGTGCATGTAAATCTAAAGCAATCATGCGATTTGCACCAGCAGTTTCAATTAAATTTGCTACTAATTTTGCTGTAATTGGTTCACGGCTACGTGCTTTTCTATCTTGACGTGCATAACCATAATAAGGAACAACAATATTGATATTTGCTGCGGATGCACGTTTACATGCATCAATCATAATTAATAATTCCATTAAATGTAAGTTAACTGGATAAGATGTCGGTTGAATGATAAACACATCACATCCACGAATACTTTCTTCAATGTTAATCTGAATTTCACCGTCACTGAAACGTTTGACAGAACATTTCCCTAATTCAATCCCTACACGATCAGCAACTTCTTGTGCTAATGGTTCATTTCCCTTTAAAGAAAAAATCTTTAAAGACGAATTCTTGTACTCATTATTTAACATTTATAGTCCTCCAATTTTTTACTTAGACAATACTATTATATAAAAATTCTAACATTTTTACTATATTCCACTAAAAACTGAACAATAATATGCCGATTATCACTCATTCAATATAGCATGATAGTAATAAATTTAAATTTTATATACGGGTATTCATATATTTCCCTTTGACAAAAAAATTACACAATACATTTGTATTGTTTACTATTCTTTATTTTTTATTGTAACCTTCTTTGGTTACCTGACGCGCACGGGCTAAGGCTAAGCTTTCTTTAGGTATATCATCTGTAATCGTTGAGCCTGCTGCAATTAAAGCTCCATCTCCTACTGTGACAGGAGCAATCAAGTTTGTATTACAACCAATGAAAGCATTTTTTCCAATGACTGTTTTAAATTTATTTACTCCGTCATAATTAACAGTGATTGAACCACAGCCAATATTTGTATGTTCACCAACTTCAGCATCACCAATATAGCTTAAGTGTGATACTTTTGCGCCATCTTTTAATTCTGCTTTCTTAACTTCTACAAAGTTACCTACTTTAACTTCAGCGCCTAGGTTTGAACCAGGTCTTAATTGAGCAAATGGACCTATTTTTGTCTTATTTCCTACATTAGAATCATTGATGACTGACTGTATAATATTGACTTCATTTCCAATACGACTATTGTTAATTTCTGAGTATTGACCAACGTGTGTATCTTCACCAATTATTGTTTTTCCATTAATACGCACGCCTGGTTCAATAACAGTATCCATACCTATCACTACATCTGGACCTATAAATGTAGTGGTTGGATCAATGATTGTAACACCATTTCTCATATGATGATGATTAATACGGTGTTGCAACGCTTTTTCAGCATGACTTAACATTACTCGATCATTGACACCCATAATTTCATCAAAGTCATCTGTATGATACACTTCTGCTGTTCCATTGTCTTCTAAAATTAAAGTAACAACGTCAGGTAAATAATATTCACCTTGTGCATTATCATTTTTTACTTGTTTAAGTTTTTCGAATAATATTTTATTATCAAATGCAAATATACCTGAGCTAATTTCATTGATGTCTTTTTGAGCATTTGTCGCATCTTTTTCTTCTACAATGCTATTAAGATGACGGCTTTGATCTCGTACAATCCGACCATACCCGAAAGGTTTCCGAGCTGTAGCCGATAAAACAGTGACGTGTGCTTGTGTTTCTTCATGGTGTGCTATTAAACGTTGTAATGTTTCTGAAGTAATAAGCGGCGTATCTCCACATACAACTAATGTTGTACCTTCTTGAGTATGTAAATGTTCTTCTGCCATTTTAACAGCATGTGCTGTTCCTAATTGTTCATTTTGATAGCTGTATAATGACTGATCACCTAATGTATTTTTTACTTGGTCTGCTCCGTGACCTACAATAGTGACAATTTGATTTACGCCCGCTTTTTTAACGTTTGTTAATACATGTTCAACCATTGGTTTGCCGGAAACCTCATGTAACACTTTATATTTCTTTGATTTCATTCGTGTTCCTTTTCCAGCTGCTAATATGATTGCATTTCTTTGCATGAGTAATACTCCTCCAATAAAATTTGCACTTCATAAATAATTATAATTTAACTCAACTTATAGTTTCAAGATTTAACAGATTTTGTAAACAGAGTTTAATTCTTTGCATCATGCATTTAATTTTCAAAAAAAATCGATATGACAATAAAAATGGGCACGAAACAAAATTCAAATTTGAATTTAGAGTTTCGTCCCCACATCATTTAGCTTACATGATTAATACAATCATCATTATCAAAAATAGGATTTAATTTTTGTTAGTTTAAGCTTCGTCTGATTCTTCTGTTACGTCTGATGAAGCATTTTTATCTGGAATTACTTCGTCAGTTTCATCATATACTTTCATCACAGCATCTTGAATTTCTTGTCTCATTTCAGAATTGATTGGATGTGCGATATCGCGGAATTCACCATCTGGTGTACGTTTGCTTGGCATAGCAACGAAAAGACCTGAGTTGCCTTCAATCACGCGTAAATCATGAATTACAAAAGCTTCGTCTAATGTAATAGAAACGAGCGCTTTCATTCTGCCATCTGTTTGTATTTTTCTAAGTCTTACATCTGTCACTTTCATGCAGTGAGCCCCCCTAGTATATATATCTTTGTGTGGTTAGAAGCATGACAATGCGTTAATTAAGTGAATTATATTCCTTTAACTTTACCTACTAATTCAATTTCAACTTTAACATCTTTTGGTAAGCGAGCCACTTCTACGCAACTTCGCGCAGGTTGATGCTCATTAAAGTAGCTACCATATACTTCATTGATTTGTTGAAATTCATTCATATCAGAAATAAAAATTGTTGCTTTTACAACAGAGTTTAAATCAGAACCTGCTTCTTCAAGTACAACAGATAAATTTTCTAATACTTGTTTCGTTTGTTCTTTTACATCGCTACTTACGATGTTTCCTTTAGTATCTAATGGAATTTGTCCTGATGTGAATACTAAATTATTCACGACCATTGCATGTGAATACGGTCCTAACGCTTCAGGTGCCTTATTAGTATTAATTGTTTTCATGATGCATAACTCCTTTTAAGAAAATTTAGACAAGATATTACCAGGTTCAACTTTAAACTCTTGATTATATTCGTCAACATCTGATAGTTTGACTAAAGAAGTATAATCCTCAATCAATCTTTGTTTTACTTCTTTTGATTCTACTAATACAGATACCCCTTTCACTTCTGCTTTAAACTCATTCATAAGATTCATTACACCATTTATTGAACCGCCAGCTCTCATAAAGTCATCTACAACTAACACATTTGAACTTTCATCTAACGTGCGTTTCGATAAAACCATCGTTTCAATTTTTCTTGATGAGCCTGAAACATAGTTAATGGAGACCGTAGAACCTTCAGTAACTTTATTATCTTTTCTAATAACTACTACAGGTAAATTTAATACGTTTGCTACTGCGTTGGCAAGTGATATCCCTTTCGTTGCGATAGTCACTACTGCATCTAGCTTCTCATCCATGTAAATACTAGCAATAAGTTTTCCTACTTTATTAAGTAATGATGGGTTTCCAACTAAGTCAGATAAAAATAAATATCCACCTGGTAATAAGCGCTCTTTTTCTTGTAGCATAGTAATGATTTCTTCTATAATCTCGATTGCTTCTTCTTTACTCATCATTGGCTTATAAGTTACACCGCCACTTGCACCGGCTGTTGTAATTACAGTTCCTAATTTTTCTTTTTGGAACGTACCTTTGATGATTTGAACATCTTCACTAATAGATGATTTCGCTTGTTTAAATTTTTTCACGAAAAAAGTTAATGGAATTAACTGATTTGGATGATTCATTAAATATTGTGTCATAAAGACAATACGTTCGCTTCTTTTATACCTCATAATTTCCAGCCTTTCTATCCTAATAATCTTACTAAATACACTTCATTACAACAGCCATTCACAGCATTATATACTTTCTTTGCTTGGCTCTCCTTTTGAGCGAGAGCATATACAGTAGGTCCGCTTCCACTCATTAGTGCTCCATCAGCACCACAACGCAACATATTATTTTTAATTTTTTCTATTTCTGGATACATGGACATAGAAACGGTTTCTAAACGATTAGATAAACTCTTACACAGTTTCTTATAATCTCCCTGTCTAATCGCTTCTTCACACATTTTTGTATGTACATAGTAGTCATGTTCCAAATCAAGTTCTTTAAAAATATCTGGAGATGATATTCCAAGATTGGGTTTTGCTAATACTACCCATGCAGAAGGAGGCTTGTTTAAAAATTTAATTTTTTCGCCTCTTCCTTTACATATAGCAGTTTTATTATAGATACAAAATGGAATATCTGTCCCAATTTGAAGGCCTAATTGGCTTAACGTTTCTAAAGATGCACCCAATTCAAATAAACGATTAATTCCTCGCATCGTAGCAGCAGCATCAGCTGATCCACCAGCTAATCCAGCAGAAACCGGAATATCTTTATCAATAGTAATAGTAACGCCTTGTTTAAGTTGATACGTTTCCATCATAAGTTTAGCTGCTTGATAGGCGAGATTTTTATAATCATTAGTAACATAATTATGTTCTATATCTACAACGATTTTATTATCATTTCTTTTCTGAAAAGACAATCGATCATTCAGATCTACTGTTGTCATTATCATAGCAATTTCATGGTAACCATCATTTCGTTTGAAAAGTGTATCGAGCGTCAAATTTATTTTGGCTGGTGCCGTTTCATATATCATTTTTCCGCCCTCTCTTCATCAATAGTATTAAAATGATTTTAACATAAAGACTTAAAATATTTGATAGTTACATTATAAATTATAATTAAAAGTTAATAAATCGGAAGACAAGTTATCTTAATTCCAACTATATATCATGATTTATTTAAATGATCTATTTTTTATTAAGAATGATTAAAAATTAAAAAAAGTGTTGAACTTAAACAGCCCAACACCCAATATGTTTTAATGATAGAGTTTGTAGTACACTAAACAACTCTATATTTATATGTTCGAATTTAGTGTGCAACTACTTCTTGATGATTATCTTCTTCAAATGAAACTTGTACGTTCTCTGTAAGAACATCCGTATATGTATACGACACTCTTTCAAAATTATGCTTATCTTGATCTAATTCAACAATAAATACTGAAGGATATGTTTCTTTTAACACTCCGCAACGTTCGATTGTTTTTTTTCGACCACCATTGGCTTTAAGTACAATACGATTTCCTAAATGACAATCAATAGAATTTTTGATGTCCAAAATTGATTTTGGCATATTGCTCCACCTCGCTACAGGCTACATAATATCATATTTTAGAGTAATATGTCAAATAAAATTTAAATTTTATCAATGTAATAGCACTTTGTCAACAATTTAATTTTCTAATTCTGGGAATTTTTTCTTTTCTTCATACAATCGTGCAAAATCTTGTATAGAAAGCGTTTCTCCGCGGCGTTTAGGATCAATATCTGCATTTTCTAACCACTGCTGAATTTGTAATTTATATTTTTTACCATCTTTAAAGAAATTCTGATAGTTATTATTAATTGTTTTACGTCTTTGAGCGAAAGCGGCTTTTGAAAGTTTAAAGAAAGCTTGTTCATCATCTACTGAAACAAGTGGTTTTTCTCTTTGCATCAACTTTACAACAATAGAGTCAACATTAGGTGGTGGCATAAACACTGATTTAGGGACAGTGAGTACTTTACTCGTTTCTGTGTAATATTGAGTCACAATAGATAAAGATCCATATGCTTTTGTACCTACTTTTGCATTCAAACGCTCTCCAACCTCTTTTTGCATCATCACTACATAACCATCAATAGGGATATCTTGTTGCATTAAATTAAGTAAAATCGGAGTCGTAATATAGTAAGGTAAATTTGCTACTACCATGATTTTATCGCACTCATTTAAATACGTGTTCACTGCAGTAACTATATCAGCTTTTAATATATCTTCATTTATAATTGTTACATTGTCATAAGGATGAAGTGTTTCTTTTAAAACTGGAATTAAACGTTGATCGATTTCAAATGACAACACTTTTTTAGCACTTTTAGCCAATTGTTCAGTTAATGACCCCATACCAGGACCCACTTCAATAACACCTGTCGACTTATCAATATGACTTGCATCAATGATTTTATGAATAATATTAACATCTACCAAGAAATTTTGACCTAAGCTTTTCTTAAAGTTAAAGCCAAACTGATTTAATAGTTCTCTTGTTCTAGAAGGTGTAGCTATATCTTTTCTATCCATCTTTACTTATTCTCCTTATTCATTGATAATGCACGTCGTACATCTTCTTCAGTATAACCAAAAGCATTTAATTTTTTTAGTAATTGTTTACCATTTGAGTGTCCAATATGCAATTTACGTCCTAATATTTCTCTCTTACGTCTCGCATCTTTACCAATAATTAAACCCAAATCAATTAATACACTTTTATCTATCGACTCCTCTCCTTCTTCAAAAGGAGAACTCACATGCATTAAAGCTCTTTTTATATCTTCAGGATGTGTATGTTCTATCCCAATTTTCCCACGTTTATTTTTCGCTTTATCACGATCAACATAGGCATGTTTGACTCTTGGTACATGTTCAGTAATGATATTTCTAATTCTATCACCTGGAAAATCAGGATCTGTTAATACAATCACGCCTCTTGTTTCTTGCGCCTTCTGAATCACTGCTAACGTCTCTCTATTAATGGCGCTTCCATTTGTTTCAATCGTATCACATTCTACAGCTGATTTAACTCGCTCTGTGTCATCTCTACCTTCGACAACGATAAATTCATTTATTTTCATATTCATTTACCATTACCTTTCACTTAATGTCATTTCTATTATAACGGTTATATTATAAAAAATGAGAAAGATGCACATATTATCGTCAACCACTATTAGATAGCATTACGATAGATTATGATTTGCATCTTTCTCATACTGAGGATTATTGATTTAAGTTAAATAATCTTTCTGCATTTTCTGTAGTTTGACGGCATACCTCTTCGTATGTCATATCACGTAAGTCTGCAATTTGTTGTGCAACAAGCGTGACACGTTCAGGTTCATTACGCTTTCCTCTATAAGGATGCGGAGATAAATAAGGTGCGTCTGTTTCAACTAATAAACGATCCATTGGAACATGTTTAGCTACCTCTTTAGGCTGTTTAGCATTTTTGAATGTTACTGGTCCGCCTAATGAAACATAAAAATTGAGTTTATTAATAATGACATCTGCAATTTCAGGTGATGCACTGAAACTATGCATAATGCCTCCAACTTCTTCCGCATGCTCTTCCATTAAGATATCTACACAGTCTTGAGTTGCTTCACGATTGTGAATTACAATGGGTAACTTAACACGTTTAGCTAAAGCAATTTGCTTTCTAAATACTTCTTTTTGAATATCAGCTGGCGATTTATCCCAATGATAATCTAATCCCATTTCTCCAATACCTATAATTTTAGGATGCTGGGCTAATGACTCAATCCATTCTAAACGTTCTTCAGTAAAATCTATCGCATCTACAGGATGCCAACCGATAATACCATAAATGAAGTCATATTCATCAATAAGTTTCATAGTACGTTCAATTGTCTTAGTATCAAACCCTACGACAAACATACGGTCAACGCCCGCTTCTCTTGCACGAGATATCACTTCACTTAAGTCTTCATCATATTGTTCGTCATTTAAATGAACATGTGTATCGATTAACATTTTATCTCTCCTAACGGCTATATTTATTTTATAATTGCACCATTTGGAATTGCGCTTGGTAAGCTTACTAACGTTAATACTTTATCTTTTTCGGCTGATAATATCATACCTTCAGATTTTTGCCCCATTAATTTTGCTGGCTTAAGATTAGTTACAACTGCTACTTTCTTACCAATAATATCTTCTGGACGGTAAAATTTCGCAATACCTGAAACAATTTGACGTTGTTCTGAGCCTAAATCAACTTGTATTTTTAACAATTTATCCGATTTCGGTACATTTTCTGCATCAGTAATAGTTGCAGCTTTAATTTCCACTTTATCAAAGTCTTTAATATCAATTTGTGATTTAATTGACTCTTCTTTTTTATCATCCTTATTAGATTTAGGTGGTTGCATTGATTCTTTAATAAATGCAATTTCATCTTCTGAATCTAATCTTGGGAAGATCGGAGAAGGCTTTTCAATAACCATAATTGGTTCTTGTAATGCACCATATTGTTCTAAACTTGATAATTCATATAAATCTGGATTGTTGATATTCAATTGTTTAAATATTTCTTTAGGCGCATGTGTTAAGAATGGACGCAATAATACAGTTGCGAAACGAATATTTTCAACTAAGTGGGCCATTACATTTGCTAACATATCTTTTTTACTTTCATCCTTAGCTAAAACCCATGGAGTTGTTTCATCAATATATTTATTTGTTCTACTTATTAATTTCCAAACTGTAGATAATGCTACTGAGAATTGGAAACTTTCCATATTGTCATGGAAATTCTTCACTGTTTCAAGTGCTAATGCTTCCATATCTTCATCCAATTCGTGTTTTGGACCTTGGTATGCAGGTAATTCTCCTTGGAAATATTTATTAATCATAGAAATCGTACGGTTAACTAAGTTACCTAAATCATTTGCTAAATCGAAGTTAGTACGTTCAACAAACGCCTCTGGAGTAAATACTCCATCAGAGCCAAATGGTAATTCACGCATTAAGTAATAGCGTGTAGCATCTAAGCCATAACGATCAATTAGGACATTAGGATCTACCACGTTACCTTTAGATTTACTCATTTTTCCGTCTTTCATTAAAATCCATCCATGCGCAAATACTTTATTCGGTAAAGGTAAATCTAGAGCCATAAGTAAGATAGGCCAGATAATAGAATGGAAACGAACAATTTCTTTTGCCATTAAGTGTACATCTGCTGGCCAATATTTTTTAAATAATGAATCATCATCTGATAAATAGCCAAGAGATGAAATATAGTTTACTAAAGCGTCAATCCATACATAAACTACATGTTTAGGGTTAGATGGAACTCTTACACCCCAATCAAATGACGTACGTGAAACCGCTAAATCTTCTAACCCTGGTTTAATAAAATTGTTAATCATTTCATTTTTTCTAGATGGTGGTTGAATAAAATCAGGATTAGCATCATAGAATTCTAATAAACGGTCTGTATATTTATTAATATTGAAGAAATAACTTTCTTCTTTCACTAATTCAACTTCATGCCCAGAATCTGGACTTTTACCGCCTGCAATTTTACCATTCTCGTAAATCGGGTCAACAAGTTGGGATTCAGTATAATACGTTTCATCAGGAACAGAATACCATCCCTCATATTCACCAAGATAAATATCACCTTGTTTTAATAAGCGTTCAAATACTTTTTCTACCACTTGTTTATGACGTTCTTCTGTAGTTCTAATAAAATCATCATTAGAAATTTCCAATTTAGCCCATAAGCGTTTGATTCCAGCAATCATTTCATCTAGATACTCTAATTCTGTTTTCCCTGCTTTTTGTGCTTTTTCTTGGATTTTTTGACCATGTTCGTCTGTACCTGTAAGGTAACGAACATCATATCCTTGCATACGTTTATATCGTGCAATCACGTCACCAGCAACTGTAGAATATGCGTGACCGATATGTAGATTACCACTAGGGTAATAAATAGGGGTTGTAATATAAAATGTTTCTTTCGCCATCAATAGTCCTCCCTTTCGTTCATGTCTTAATGACTAATTCACTTTAAATTCTATCTAAATTTATAATTATTTTCTAATGAAATTTTAATATAACCTTTGTGACGATATAGCGCCATAAAATTTCTATCTTATTCATTATAACCCATATAGAATATACTTTGTCGTATCTTATTAACATTATCACAAATTAATATTTTATGGTATTTTTCTATCATTATGATGCAAGTTTTTATCAAATCTATGATTGAATATTATGATAAATATCATAAACCTCACTTGTTTTCATCTGTCGTTCTTCTGCTACTACTTTTATTGCTTTCTTAGACTTTAAATTTTGAGTCTCAATATAATGATTAACATGATCTATAACCGTTATATTTTCAAACCATTGTGTGGTTTCTTGAGCTTTAGAGCCTTCAATTAAAATCACAAATTCACCCTTTTGTGGAATTTCTTGATTTTCAATTGCTTCTAATAATTGTGATGCTTCATGCATAACAATTTGTTCAAATTTTTTAGTAAGTTCGCGACCTATAGCTACACGTCTTCTTGAATCTACTTTAATAATAGCTTTTAGCGTGTCAATTACTCTAAAAGGAGACTCATAAACGATTAAAGTACTATCTTGATACATACGTTGAGTTAAAATATTCACTTTTTCCTTTTCTTTTCGTGGCAAGAAGCCTAAAAAAGTATAAGTAAATGAAGGTAAACCACTTGCCATTAATGCAGTTAATCCTGCATTGGGGCCTGGAATTGTTTCTACATCAATGTTATGTTTATGCGCTTCAACAACAAGTTCATATCCTGGGTCGCTAATTAATGGTAAACCTGCATCTGATACAAGTGCAATATTATTTTCTTCCATAAGCAATTGTATTAAGTAGTCTGTCTGCCGTTCCTTATTATGTTCATGATATGATTTTAATGGAGTGGTAATATCATAGTGATTACATAACTTTTTAGTTACTCTCGTATCTTCACAGGCAATGATATCTACATGTTTTAATGTTTCTATTGCTCGAAATGTAATATCACCTAAATTACCTATGGGTGTCCCTACTAAATATAAAGTTGCCATATTATCCCTCCCCAATTAATTTTAATTTTCTCTGTCTTGTAAATGTTTTAATTTCATATTCTCTACGTAAAGCTTCTGATTTTGTCTCATACATTTCTTGATATACTAACACTACCGGGCGTCTTATTTTTGTATATTTAGCGCCTTTCCCAGCATTGTGTTTATTTATACGTTCCTCAATATTATTAGTATACCCGGTATATAAACTGTTATCACTACAACGCACAATATATACAAAGTGACTACCCATAATAGACCTCTTTCATTTGCTCACTATATTCACCATTTTCATCATAGATATAAAATGGCGGTGCAATCTCTAAACCTTGATTACCATTTTTTCTTCCTTCAACGACAATTGTGACTGCTGATTTACCATACTTACTATAAATAAATACAACACGTTTAGGTTCGATATTAGCATGTCTCATTTCAGTTAACACATCCATGAGTCGTTCAGCACGATGAACCATAACTAGACGTCCCCCTTGTTTTAATAAATGTCGTGCTGCAAGCATGCAGTCTTCTAAACTACACATAATTTCATGTCGTGCTATTTTATGCGCTTCTTTCTGATGTTGATGAAGTTGATTACGTTTAAAGTAAGGTGGGTTACAAGTTACTAATGTAAATTGAGAGGGTTTAAACGTTTGATACACATCTTTTAAATCCATATTATACATGGATAAACGCTCTTCTAATTGATTATATTTAAAGCTACGTTGAGCCATATCTGCCAATTGTGCTTGAATTTCAATACTTTCTATTTTTTGTTGGCCTTTTACTGATAATAATAAAGCAATAACACCATTCCCAGCACATAAGTCTAGAATGCTATCATTTTTTCGTACTTTAGTAAAATGTGCTAATAAAAGCGCATCGGTAGAAAACGAAAACACCTCATCATTTTGAATAATTTTTAAGTTCTCCTTAATCAAATCATCTAATCTTTCTTGTTCTTTCAACATGTATGTTATCTCCTAAAAAAGAGATGGATCACAACACAACATTTAGAATTTTTATTGTGTTGAAATTCATCTCTCCTAAAATTAAAATTATACCATCCGTAGTCTATATGGGTTTAACTGTTTAAAACATTCATACATAATAAACAATCCTCACCGTAACGATGTTTACCAAATAATTCTCCATTACATATATGAAAACCTTCACTATACAATACAGCTAAATTATCTTTGCTTGGTAAAGGTTTTTTAACATTTTTAATTGCGCTTTTGAAGTCATTTTTATTTGTTTTTTTATTATGTTGATTTTCACTATTTATTTTTGTTGATTCAACATCTTGTTCACTTTTAGCCATTAGCGCTTTTAAATTATCGTTCTCTACTTGTAACGTTACATTTTCTTCTATCAATTGAATAGCTAAAGATTTAAGTTCAGTCATCTCTTGAGTTAATACATTAACGTTACTTTCTAATTTTACGATTTTTTCAAATAAATCATTGCGATTCAAAAGAAAGACACTCTCCTTAATTAAATGTAGCTAATTCTTCCATTTTATATTCTAAAGGTTGTTCTAAACCATCAATCTTTACTTGCATCGAGATATCTAATATATTCAATCCTACAACTTGTCCTGTACCTTCAGGTGTATGAATTTCATCGCCTACATCTGGTAATTGTGCACGAGCTTCTTCATAATAATCATTTTCATACTTAAGACAACACATTAAACGCCCACATGCACCAGAAATTTTAGTTGGATTTAATGATAGATTTTGATCTTTTGCCATTTTGATAGATACCGGTTGAAAATCTCCTAAAAATGTTGAACAACATAATGAACGTCCACATGGTCCAATTCCACCTAATAGTTTTGCTTCATCACGAACGCCAATTTGTCTGAGTTCAATACGTGTTTTTAAATTTTGAGCTAATACTTTCACTAACTTTCTAAAATCGATACGATCATCAGCAGTAAAATTAAAAATAACTTTCGATTTATCTAAAGTATACTCACAATTGACTAAGCGCATATCTAATTCTTGATTTTTCACTAACTGTTTACATAAGATTAGTGCTTGCTCTGCATCTTCTTCATTTTGATTATATTGTTGTATATCTTCTTCAGTTGCAATACGTAGAATTTCTTTTAATGGTAATGTCACATCTTCATCATTTACATATTTTGATGCTAACTTTACTATACCTATTTCAATGCCACGTTTAGATTCGACTACGACCCAGTCTTCACTGTCTAATTTTAAATCATTCGGTGCATAATATTCCAATTTACCTGCTTTTTGAAATTGCACACCTACTACATTTGGCATTTAACTCACACCTTTAATTACAATTTGTTCAAATACGAGCATCGGATTCACATTCTGTATCAGTTTTTTATGTGCTTCAGTAATTTGATCGTACATTAATATAATTTGATTAAGCGTTAATCGTGTTGTGTATTCCTTAATTAGTGGTTTGAGATCAGTAAAAATGTAATCATCCTCAATTCCAACTTTAGCATGCATAATATTTTCGAAAAAAGCATTGATAACAGATAAAGTAAGAAGTTGTAGTTTTCGATTTTTAGCATTTTTTAACACGTCTATAATTCCAATTAAGGCCATTGGTCTATTTGTTAATAATAATTCGCACCAATGAACAATTACTTTTCTTAATTCAATTAAATCATACTCTTCATTAAGGTCTTTGGCTACCTCAATTTGTGTTGTATATGAACTTAACATTTCAGCAATCATCCGATTAATATCATTATCAACAAGCTTATCGATAAATTGCGATTTATCACTAGGTTTAAAATACATATGTTGACATCTAGAATGAATAGTATTTAATATTTGTTCTGGTTTAGTAGAAATTAAAATTGCAATCGTATTCTCTGGAGGCTCCTCTAAAAATTTTAAGATACTATTCTCACCTTGAACAGTTAACTTTTCAAAGTCCTCTATAACATAAACTTTATGTGTACCTTCAATGGGTAATTGGTTCATTTGACGTACAAGTTGTTCAATTTGTTCTTTTTTTATAGTGGATTCTTCAGAAGATGTATATGTAAAATCGGGATGATTAAAATTGCGTAGTTTCAATTCACATTGCTCATTTCCATTACAAAGAATAAGTTGTGCAAATTCCATTGCTACATGCTTCATTGATTGTGCATCATCACCTTCAAATAAATAGGCATGTGATAATTTATTCGAATGAAAAGCATTAGCTAACTTTTGTAATTCCTCCATATTTGCATACTCCCTATTCGTAATTCATTTTAAAATTATATCGTTAAATTTCTCAATCGTATTCATAATTTAGCAGTTAATCATTATGTATATGATAAAGAGCCGATAACATAAAAATATGTTTCAGGCTCTTTGATAATTATCTTTTACAACTTTATTTGATTGTTAAATTAAGATTTAGAATCTGTGGAATTCTTCTACTGGCATTACAAATACTGTAGCGCCTCCAACTTCAACTTCAACAGGGTAAGGTATGTAAGAATCTGCACTACCACCCATTGGTGTCATAGGTGAAACTAATTGATCCCTATTACCACAAGTATTATCAATGACTGTTAAAGCTTCATCAACACGATCATCATCCACGCCACATAAAAACGTTGTATTACCTGCTCTTAAAAAACCACCAGTTGTTGCCAATTTTGTAGCTCTAAAATTATTTTTTACGAGTTGGTCTGAAAGTTCTTGACTATCTTGATCTTGAACGATCGCTATAATCATTTTCATTTTAATGCACCTCTTCATGTTATTATATCATAAGTTTTTAAGTAACTTAAGATTATCTCATACGTATCATTTACTACTGTTTCAATGCTTCGTGTTGCATCAACTACTTTAAAACGCTCAGAATTTGTTTGGATTAATGTTTGATATCCTTCAATCACTTTTTCATGGAAATGTAATGCTTCTTTATCTAATCGATTCTGGGTTCTTTGATTTTTAAGTATACGTTCCCTACCTACTTCAGCGTCGATATCAAAGTAAATAGTTAAATCTGGATAAAGTCCATTAATTGCAAATTCATTTATTTTTTTTACTTCTTCTATACCTATACCCCGCGCATACCCTTGATATGCTAAAGAGCTATCAATATATCGATCACATAAGACAACTTTATTATTTTTTAAAGCTGGTATCACCTTTTCAACCAAATGTTCTCTTCTAGATGCTGCAAATAACAATGCTTCGGTACGTATATCAATATTTTCACCTTCTAATAAGATATTACGTATTTCTTCCCCCGTAGGCACTCCACCTGGTTCTCGGGTAGAAATAACATTATAATTTTCAGATAACAACTTAGTAATCCGATTTAATACTGTAGTTTTACCTGAACCTTCAGGTCCTTCAAACGTTATAAATGCAGCCATATTATTCATCCTTAACTAATATTTTATAGTTTTTAATACCTTCAACACGTACACTATGTGAAAGGTAATATTGCATCAATTTTATCATATTTTTAGTCACTTTTTCTCCTTTCCAAAAAACAGGAATTCCAGGAGGATAAGGAACAATATGATGAGCCAATAATTTATCTTGTGATTTATCAACATCTACCCAATATGTATCATTAATATATTTTGATACATAAACACTTTTTCCTAGTGGCAATAAAACTGGCTCTAACATTTTTTTAGTTTTTTTAGGTAATTTTATATTTTTTATTCTATGCAGTAACGCTTTGAAAGGATATCTATCATCAAGATGCCATAATGGTAAAACAATGAGTATTTGATAATCATCGGCTAATTCGATATAAATATGCTCTTTTTCAAAATATTGCTGTATCTCATAACCCGTATACCCTTCGGCTCGAACAATTAGCTTTAATGGATCTTCAACTTCAACAACTTCAAAATGATGTTGCTTTAATGTTTCAATAAATTGCTTTCTTTTGTCAAAAAAGATGCCACTATCATAGGAATTATAAAATTGATGTGCCAATTCAATACTCGACATTACTAAATAAGATGGGCTAGAAGTTTGAAAAGCACCTAAATATTTAATAATCTCATCTTTCAATGGTGCATTTTTATGAATAAATAACACTGATCCCATAGTAAGTGCAGGCAAAGTTTTGTGATAAGACTGAACAACATAATCAGCTCCTGATTCTAAGGCTGACTTAGGAAAATGTTTCAAATTAAAATGGGCGCCATGAGCTTCATCAACCAAGATAGGTATGTTGTAATCGTGAAATTGTTTAACACATTGAGTGATATCGAAGCACTCCCCGTAATAACTTGGATAAGTAACTATAGAGAGTTTTTGGTGTTGTAGTATATTAGTATCTATAAAAGGCGCTAAATATTGGTAACTTTTATCACTTCTATACATTGGCAAAATATCTGCTGATTGTTGGGTTAAATCTAAAGCATTAAAAACCGATTTATGTACATTACGACTAATTAAATAACGTCCTTTTATGTGAGTAAATGCTTGTATTACTGATAAAATACCTGAAGTTGTACCATTAACTAAATAATAAGCATCATAATTAGGATGTTTATTAATGCTCTTCATACTTTCTAAGATAATATCTTCCGGATGATGTAAATCATCTAATCCTGTAATTTCAGTCATATCCATTTTTAAAGATAATAAATCTAAATAACCAATAGTCATATTTTTATGTCCGGGCACGTGTAATGAAATAGCTTGATGACGAATTAACTCATTAAGTTTTTGAGTAATAGGTAATTTCAATTAAATTCGCTCCTCATATACTCTTAAATATCTTATTATTTTAATAGATAATTAAGTGAATTTAAAGAATGATTATACTTTACTTCTTATACTCAATTTTTATTATTAATTTTTCGGCATAAAAAAAGAGACCTCGCGGTCTCAATATCGGCTCATCGCATCCATATGATGAATTGCCTGGCAACGTCCTACTCTAGCGGAACGTCAGTCCAACTACCATCGGCGCTAAGGAGCTTAACTTCTGTGTTCGG